>NZ_VSWH01000001.1:4855000-5103005 GCF_009602705.1 Chryseobacterium vaccae
AGCAGAAGTATCCGGTGGAGTGGCTGCCGTAGATGAATCCATAGAAGATCCTGTAGAATCTGTTGCTGTAGTAGTTGTGGTGGTCTGTTTTTTCTCACATTGCTTCCATAAGAAATAGCCGGCGGCAATTAACAGTAAAAGCGGAAGCAACCATTTCCAGATTGAACCTCCGCCTTCATTGTTGTTATTTCTGTCAGGATCTGTTCCTGTAGGTGTAGTACTTCTTGTTACCTCTATTTTAGGCTCTTCACTGGCTGCAGCTGTTGCGGTATCGTTGTCATTACCAAACTTGTACCCTTTAGCCCAGTCGCCGATATTCAGTGATGCAAGAGAAAGTCCTGCAGGCAGTAATGAAGAAATAATACCTTTCTGGTCATTCAGTAAGCCTGAAATACCAGATTTATCCAGATTATTATCTGCAGCATACTTACCTATAGAACCTACCGTAGCTCCTGTTACCAGATTCAGCAGTGAACTGGATGAGTTATTGCTGATTCCTGCAAAAGTGGCAATAGAGTTCACAATTCCGCCTACTTTATCTCCAAAGATGGAAGTCAGAAGGTTAGATATCATAGGATTATTAGAAGCACCTCCTAATAAATTTCCTAAAATTCCGCTTGACGAAGCACCGGTTATTGCATCTAAAACTCCCGGATTGTCTGCGTTGTTTGCCAGTCCTCCTACCACAGCAGGCAGTAAACCTCCAATTGCTTTTGAAATACCGGATTCACTTTCTCCAAACTGGGAAGCTGCTTGTGAAACCAAAGCCGGACCTAGCTGTCCTTTAATTAAATCAATGACATTTAAAGACATAATAAATTATTTTGAGATTAATGTTCCATAAATTTAAACAAAAATCTGTCCAAATGTCACTTTTTTTAAATATTTATTTGAATTTCGTCTAAATTTTTGGAAATTAACAAAATTATTAGTAAGCTTTTGCGAATAATACACGTCTTTTAGAAGGTTTTCCTGAAATCATGGAAATTCCCTCTTCAATGTCATCATCTAAAGGAATACATCTGATTGTGGCTTTCGTTTCATCCTTGATCTGCTCTTCCTCTTCAGCTGTTCCGTCCCAATGTGCATAGATGAAACCTCCTTTTCCTTCAAGAACGGTTTTGAATTCCTCGTAGGTATCCACTTTCGTGATATTATCTTTTCTGAAGTTTAATGCCTTTTCAAAAATATCTTTCTGGATGGTTTGTAGTAACTCTTCAATGTAGCTGTCCAGCCCTTCAATTGAACGTACTTCTTTGGTAAGATTGTCTCTTCTTGCAATTTCAACAGACTTGTTTTCCAAATCTCTTGGTCCCATTGCAATTCTTACCGGAACTCCTTTCAGTTCATATTCTGCAAATTTCCAGCCCGGTTTGTTCTGAGTATCATTATCAAATTTCACAGAAATTCCTTTAGCTTTTAATTTAGCCTGAATATCCAACGCCACCTCACTGATCTGCGCAAGCTGTTCGTCTCCTTTAAAGATTGGAACAATTACAACCTGGATCGGTGCAAGAGTAGGAGGAAGCACCAAACCGAAATCATCAGAGTGGGTCATGATCAAAGCTCCCATCAGACGGGTAGATGTTCCCCATGAAGTTGCCCATGCGTGTTCAATTTTTCCTTCCTTATTGGTGAACTTCACATCAAAAGCTTTTGCGAAATTCTGTCCCAGAAAGTGGGATGTACCGGCCTGAAGAGCTTTTCCGTCCTGCATTAAGGCTTCAATACAGTAGGTTTCATCAGCACCGGCAAATCTTTCAGAAGGTGTTTTCAACCCCTGAATTACTGGCATAGCCATGAAGTTTTCCGCAAAATCAGCATATACCTGGTTCATTTTTTCAGCCTCTTCTACAGCTTCATCCTTGGTAGCATGTGCCGTGTGCCCTTCCTGCCATAAAAATTCTGCCGTTCTTAAAAATAGACGGGTTCTCATTTCCCAACGTACAACATTAGCCCATTGGTTGATCAGGATCGGAAGGTCTCTGTAAGACTGGATCCAGTTTTTATAAGTGTTCCAGATGATGGCTTCAGAGGTAGGACGTACGATAAGTTCTTCTTCCAGTTTCGCATCCGGGTCTACAATAAGTTTAGAAGGGTTGTCAGGATCTGTTTTTAATCTGTAATGGGTAACCACTGCACATTCTTTAGCAAAACCTTCTGCATTTTTCTCCTCAGCCTCAAACAAACTTTTGGGCACAAAAAGCGGGAAATAAGCATTTACGTGACCTGTTTCTTTGAATTTTTTATCCATTTCATCACGCATTTTTTCCCAGATTGCATAGCCGTACGGTTTGATCACCATACATCCCCGCACTCCAGAGTTTTCAGCTAGGTCAGCTTTTACAACCAGCTCATTATACCATTTGCTGTAATCTTCGCTTCTTGAGGTTAATTTTGCCATTATTTTTTTTAAATTTTTTTAACTTTTGTACATTATTGTAATCTAAAAATAAAGATCTATTTTTGATAGATTTTTTTACCAGTGTTTGGTACATTTTTGGTACAGATTGCAAATATAATTTAAATTAAAAATTTATACGTTATCATGAAAAAAAATATACATAAAAATTTGCTTGGTTTGTTAAAGTCCAAAGGGATTTTAGCCATATCGGGCGGATTGCTGCTTGTGTCTTGTGGCGCTCAGATGGGCGGATACACAGAGACAGACGGGGTGTACTATGACCCGAATAAAGATACGCTGCCAGAAGGAGTAATTATCAATGATGGCGGAAACCGAGTAGGCGAAAATTATGATTATTATCAGGATTCCAATGTGATTCAAAATGCAGAGGCTAATGCGAAGGAGCGTGATAACAGATACAATTCATGGAGTGATGTTAACCTGAATATGAATGCTACAGATTCAGACTGGGGTAATTTTGCCGGCTCACAGACTAACTATTATGACAATTCCTGGGGATGGGGAAATCCTTGGGGATGGTATGGAGGCTATAACCCTTATTGGGGTTGGAACCGTGGCTGGGGTATGGGATTATCCTGGGGTTGGGGTGGATCATTCGGTTGGGGCTGGGGAGGCTCTATCGGATGGGGAAGCCCATACTGGGGATATGGCTACTCACCTTACTGGGGAGGATATTATGATCCGTTCTGGGGCGGAGGTTACGGCTACCCTTATTGGGGTGGTGGTTACTGGGGCCACGGATATTATAACAGACCCATTTACAGAAGAAGCGGCGGAGGAGGCTTCAGTAATCCTGGCTTAACCAATGCGGTATACAATACCAATACTTACAGAGGCGGATTCAGAAACAGTGGAGATGCTGTAAGAAGTTCAAACAACGGTTTCAGAAACAGCAATAGCTCAAACAGCGGATTCCGTAATTCAAATACGAATGGAGGCTTCAGACAAGGGAATTCAAACGGTGGTTTCAGACAAGGAAACACGAATGGAGGATTCAGAAATCAATCTCAGCAGTCTGGCGGATTCCGTAATTCAAATTCTCAGCCAAGACCTAATTACACTCCGCAGAGAGATAATGGAGGGTTCAGGAATGACAGTGGATTCAGATCGAACGGAGGCTTCAATAACAGCAGCTCAGGAGGAGGCTTCAGAGGAGGCGGTTCTTCAGGCGGCGGTGGCGGTTTTAGAGGCGGCGGCGGTGGCGGCGGTTTCAGAAGCGGCGGCAGATAATTATAAACTCAATAACTATTAAAAGAATAATGTTAAAAAAATCTTTAGTATTAACGGGCATTGCTGCAGCTTTTTTTGCGCAGGCTCAGGATGTTTCTGTATTAAGGAATACTGTAGAGGCTTATTCCGGTTCTTCTATGACAGGTTCTGCAAAATTCAATGCAATGGCAGGATCTAACGGAGCTTTGGGAGGTGATGCCAATTCCTTGCTTACTAACCCCGCTGGTTTAGGGGTTGCTATTTCAAGTGAAGTTTCCGGAACTTTATCCATTGCAGGAAATAGGAATAAAAGTACCTGGAACGGTTCTACAGTAAATTATAGCAAGACAAACACTGATGTAGGGAATATCGGAGGGGTAATTACCTTCCCGCTTATGACTGAGACAGCCTGGAAGTTTGTCAATATCGGGATCAACTATTCCAATCAATCATTAGATAATTATATAGAATCCTCTGGAAGTAATAACCTTATCACAGATTTCAATGATGGTAAAAGTGCATCATTAGCGGGTCATGCTTATAACAGATACGGAAATCTTTCCAAAACAAGTTTTGGGGTTGGAGCGAATTATAATCATAGTGTATATATTGGTGCCGGCTTAAATTTCTTCGGAGCATCTATTGATCAGTATGATACAGCTGCTTTTCAGATGGTTGATAACGGATCTTTAGAGTTTTTCGACAGACAGAATACTCCTTTTTCTGAAAGATCTACAGGTTTTTCAGCTTCACTAGGGGTTATCGGAAAGTTAAATCCTAATTTCAGAGTAGGAGCTTCCATTGAAACGCCTACTTTCTGGTCTATTGACAGGGAATATAACTTCTATAATGATCCTCAGCGGGGAGATGGTATCGGTGGAGAGAATCAGAAATTGACCACGCCGCTTAAAGCCACTGTGAGTGCAGCATTTGTAGCAAGCAAAAACTTTTCATTGAATGTGGACTATACCTTAGGGGTTACAAGACCTAAGTATAAGGTATATTCCGGAACAGAAAGTGATTTGAACAGCTTCTTTAAAGATAATTATAAGAATATTTCAGAAGTAAGAATCGGTGCGGAATACAGAATCAAACAATTCAGACTAAGAGGTGGATATTCTTATACATCCAATCCTTTTGATGCTTTAACGGTAAGTCAGCTGAATCCTGATGCTTCTGTTGCGGACAGATCGTACAGCAATATGATGTTGAATGACAGAAACCTGGCTTCTTTCGGATTAGGATATGATTTCAAGTCATTCTATATTGATGCATCTTATCAGTATGTTACTTCCAGCTATAGCAATCCTTATTTAAGAGGGATTGAAACGGGAGATCCTGCTACAGATACAGCTTATTATTCTAGTAATAGAATCTTAGGATCAGATCATTTTGTAGTAACTGATGTGAAAAATAACAGAAATAACTTCTTTGTTACATTCGGCTGGAAATTCTAATTCCAGATTGTGTAATGAGTGATTAAATTGAGGCTCCGGACATTGTCCGGAGCTTTTTTATTGGGCGTATTTTAAGATTAAATGCTGAAAGAAGGAGACTGACAGCTACTTTTAATTATAGATATTGAAGGCTACTTAAAAAAGATAAAAACAGGTCAATATTTTTTATTATGGATGATCTTCATAACTTCCTCCTTCCATCTACGTGCTTCAAACCTGACTGATATTAATGATGATGTCCCGCATGAGGGTGGCTGTGGAAAAGATGCATAACCAGAGCGAGAGAAACCCCTACAATGACCAGTCCGATCTTGATCCAGTCAATATTATGGTTTTTGTTGCTTTCAAAAATGATAACAGATGAGATATGAAGAAAAATTCCGCCTACAATGGCCAGAAAATAGGGCTGAAGATCCGGATTGAAGTAATTCCCCAAAAGCATTCCCATAGGCGAAGCCAGAGCAAACAAAGCAACAATCAGGAGTGACGGATATGATGATCCTTTGGATTCATTTTTTCTGTTGAATAAAAAGGCCCCAAGAATAAATGAAATAGGAAGGTTATGAAATAGAATTCCCAAGAGATAAGGTGAAAGCTCGTGCTCTTCATTAGCTAAAGGAATTCCTTCAATAAAGGCATGAACAAATAACCCTACCATTAAGGCTACCGGAAGAATATTGTGCTCATTGTGATGGTGAAAATGACCATGCTCAAAGCCTTTTGTCAGCGCTTCAAGGATCATCTGCAGAAGAACCCCTGCAATCACGAATATTCCAAGATTACTGCCTGCTTCGGAGGTATACACTTGAGGGAACACTTCATTCAGACAGATCGTAATCAGGAATCCTGCACTCAGAACCAGCAGATTTTTGGCCAGTTTTTCCTTCTTCCCGAAGTGTTTTCCGAGAAATACTCCTGCGATCACACTTAGGATCAGTAAAAATACCGTCATCATTATTTTTTCTTAAATAAATTAATACATCTTGGTGAGATATCTTTAGAGAATTCATTTAACTGGTAATCTCCCCAGACTTTTATTCTTTCGAAACCACAATCTGCTGCATAAGAATGGATCTCTTCCAGTGAGTGAAGTTTTACTTTTTCAAAGAAATGAAAAGGTTTTCCGTCTGCTTCAAAGCGAATGTCTTTGATAATATGCCTGCCTTCGATCTTTTTAAGGATCTTAAATTCAATATCACCGCGTTTTACGGAGGCTTCAGGAATTAAAGTTTTTCTCACGTATTCTTCATTCAGATAATCCAGAACAAAGTATCCTTCGGATTTCAGGGCATTGTACACAGACTGAAAGACTTTTTTATCGTCATTTTCATTGTCGAAATATCCAAAGCTTGTAAATAAATTGAAGACTGCATCCATAGGATCAGCATCAATCGGATTTCGCATATCATGCACGTCGAAAATAAGCGTCTGGTTTTCAAATTGTTTATCAAATTCTATACTCTGTCTGGAAAGATCAAGTCCCAGTACATCGTAGCCCAGTTTATTCAGAAAAACAGAATGTCTTCCTTTTCCGCAGGCCAGATCAATGATTCTGGATGAAGGCGGGAGCTGAAGGTCTTTTGTCAGTGCTGTAATAAAGTTTTCTGCTTCCGTATAGTCTCTGTTATTGTAGAGAAGATGATAATAAGGGGTATCAAACCAAGATTCAAACCATTCCATAATACAAAAATAACTAAATTTGCGCTGTTAAAAGCAAAGTATTTGCATTTTGAAAGATTGACAGGATCAATGGAATTTTGAATTTTGATAGCTAATCTTTTAATTTTTAAATCATTAAATCTTTTAGCACCTTAATTATGGATACAGAAAATCTACAGATTCAGATAAAAACATTCTTCGGGCTGGAACAGATTTTGGCAGAAGAAGTCAAAAAGTTAGGAGGAAGAAAGGTAGAAGTGAAAAACAGAGCGGTTAATTGTGAGGGTGACCTTGGCTTTCTTTATAAAGTAAATTATTCGGCGAGAACAGCTTTGAAAATTTTGATCCCGATTCATGAATTTAAAGCGTTCAACCAGCATCAGTTTTACGATAGACTTTTTAAGGTAAACTGGGAAGAATTCATGGATGTTGATCAATCTTTTGCCATTGATGCTACAGTGAATTCAGAAACATTTAAGCATTCACAGTTTGTGACCCTTAAAATGAAAGATGCCATTGTAGACTATTTTCAGGATAAGTTCAAGAGACGTCCTAATGTAGAAACAAGATCGCCGGATATTAAATTTCACCTGCATATCGATCGTGAGCTGATTACCATTTCTTTAGATTCTTCCGGAGACGCTTTGTTTAAAAGAGGATACAGGAAGGAGCAGGGCGAGGCGCCTATTAATGAGGTTCTTGCCAGTGGAATGCTTCAGTTAGCAGGATGGGACGGAAAAGGGAATTTCCTTGATCCGATGTGCGGTTCGGGAACACTTCTGATTGAAGCGGCAATGATTGCGATGGATCTTCCTGCACAGACTTTCAGAAAAAGATTTGCTTTCCAGAACTGGAAAAATTATGATGCTGATTTATTTGCCAAGATCAAAGAATTCCGCATCAACAGAGTAAAAGAATTTACCGGAAAAATTGTCGGCTATGATATTGATGCCCGTATGCTGAACGCAGCGAGAATGAATATTGAAGCGGCAGAAATGGAAGACGTGATTGAAGTAAGAAAACAAAACTTCTTTGATTCTAAAAAAGAACTTTTCCCTTTACTGATGGTATTTAACCCTCCTTATGATGAAAGAATCTCTATCAATGATGACGATTTCTACAAGAAAATAGGAGATACTTTCAAAACCCATTATCCAAATACATTGGCATGGCTGATTTCTTCGGACCTTGAAGCGGTGAAAAAAATTGGGCTTCGTCCATCCAGAAAGATTAAGCTTTTCAACGGAAAACTGGAAACACGATTCCTGCAGTACGAAATGTATGAGGGAACAAAGAAAGTTCATAAAATTGAAAACCCTAAATAACAGATCAACCTTCCATCCCGGAAGGTTTTTTTATTATTTTATGAAAAGAATTTTTATTTTTGTCTAAATTCAAATACACTATGGCCCTGGATTTTGTAGATGTTATAGACTTTATATCGAATCTTATTTCACTAGGAGGAACATCATCATCCAATCACCATTATGATGACCAACCTGAGAAGAATAAAAAAATAAAATATCTTACGGAAAAAGCCAGTGCTGCTTTTGTTGTTGCGGCTTCTGTATTGCTGTTTTTTGTTTTTAAAGATCCGCTTCCGCCGGAAAACTACAGCCAGACTCTTATTATTGCTTCACTAATCGGGATTGCGGTTTCAGGCATCCTGTTTTTTATTTTATACATTGCAGAGCTTTATTATTTTAAAAGTCTGTTCAGGCTGCTTCTCTTCAGTGGTTCAGTAATCTTGTTTTTTATTTCACTGGTTCTGTGTATTTACTTTAAATCCGGTCTGTTTGTTTAAATAAAAAAGCTCCCTGAAAAAAGGAGCTTAAGTATTGTAAAAACTGGTTTCAGACAGTACTATTTTATAAAGTTGTTTTGGTAAACATCTGAACAGACATATATCCTCTTCCCCAGTTAAAATTCGGATCCGCAGTAGCCCACATGTTAAATCTGATGGTTGAAGTATCCGCAGTAGGTTCTACATAGCCATTTAAAGCATAAATAACGTTGATTGGGGTAGCTGTATTATTAACAACAGTATCACCTACTGTTGCATTTACTGAGGCCATTCTTGACGCTACTCCTGTTGAAACGGCCGGAACTGTATATTTTCTGGACCCGGCCGGAAGCTCAGCTCCGTTTTTCAAAAATCTGATCCCGAAATATCCCCCGAAATTGGTTGATATGGTAGTAGTACCTATGGGAACACTGTAAGTGGTAACCAGCTTGGCCTGAGTAAATGGTGGAATGGTGATGGTAATGTTTAGTCCTAAATTGAGATTATTTACTGTGGTCCCTACAGTAACTGGCTGATCAACAGGAGCAGCTGCCGTAACGTCAAATACGTTGTCAAGCCTCCAGGCTGTTTTGTCACGCTGCTGATAAGTGATCCATTGGGGAGATGCCGGAGTTCCGTAATTGGTGTAAAACCCTTCTTCCATATTCACTGTAACATTGGTATTATAAACAATAAGACCCTTGGCAGGAGAAGGAATTGTCACTCCATCTGTAGGAGTAGATAGGCTGACGCGAGGAATAAGCATCCCCTTATTGGTAGCATCCACCTGAAATTTTGCTGAAGCATCCGGTGTTATCGTTCCTAAGGCTGCAGATCCAGCAGAGGTAACAATGAAATCGTTGGCTGTTTGGGCAGGGGTAGGAGAAGCTGCATTGTCTTTACTCCCATCTACGTGAAATGCTCCGCTAGGCGTATTTGTTCCTATTCCAACTTGGGCGTATGAAAAAATACTGAAGGCTAATAAGATAGATGTTAAATTTGTTTTCATAAATTGTACTTTTGGTTATAAAATTCTTTAAAATTAAGAATTATAAGTTAGATATAACTAATAATTAATCAACAATGTATGAATTATATTTTAAATAATTGTTTATGAGTATTTTTTTTGTTCTGATTAAAAAATGTTGGATAATCTATGGCAAAGTGTTTGCGGGTTCTTCTGTGAATAAGTAATTTTGAAAAATTTTTAATTTGAAGCCTACTATTTCCATTGTCGTTGCTATTTTCAACCGAAAAGATGAACTTTTTGAGCTGCTGAATTCTCTGTCACACCAGACAGATAAAGAGTTTGAGGTGATTATTGTAGATGACGGTTCCTTTGTAGATCTTAAACCCACCATACATAATTTTGAGGGAATGCTGGATGTCAAATATTTCCGTAAAGATAATTCAGGACCGGGTCTTACCAGAAATTACGGAGCAAAGCGGGCTCAGAATGACTGGCTGCTATTTGTTGACAGTGATGTGATCGTAGAGAAAGACTATATTGAGAATATCAAAAAAGACATAGAAACCATTCCGTGTGACGCATTCGGGGGAGCAGATAAGGCTCATAAAGGTTTTAACCTGATGCAGAAAGCCATTTCTTACTCCATGACGTCTGTTTTTACAACCGGCGGGATTAGAGGAAGTAAAAAATCTGTTTCTAAATTCCAGCCGAGAAGCTTTAATATGGGAGTGAAGAAGTCTGTTTTTGAAAAAGTAGGTGGTTTTTCCGAAATGAGAATAGGTGAAGATCCGGATCTGTCGATGACTCTTTGGGAAAATGGCTTTACAACCGCTTTTTTTGATGATATTGCTGTTTACCATAAACGCAGGGTGGACTTTGGAAAATTTTCCAAGCAGGTATATCAGTTTGGCTGTGCAAGACCTATCCTTAATCAAAGGCATCCGAATTATGTGAAAATGTCCTTTGCTTTTCCTACTTTGTTTCTTTTGGGATATATTTTAGGCTTCCTTGAGTATTTTCTTATGCAAAGGGGAATTATCCTGGCTTTTTATGGATTGTATACTTTCATGGTGCTTTTTCATGCACTGATTGTTACCCGGAACATAAGTATTGCCGGAATGGCAGTCATTTCCACCTATATCCAGATGTTTTCTTATGGTTACGGATTTTTAAAATCGTGGATATTACTGAATGTTTTCAGAATGAAGCCGGAAGAGGCTTTTCCAAAACATTTCCATACAAAATAAAAGCTGCCGGAAAATTCCGACAGCCTTTGTAACAATAAATTAAGATATGAATATAGTTTCATGGTTGAGAACGCCTGTTTTCAGCATGCATTCCCGCATTTTTTGATAAGTTCTCTCTATATCCTGATCCAGGCCTATAGAGAATCTGATAAGTCCGTCTGATATTCCCATGGCTTCACGTTCTTCCTCAGGAATTTCTGATGAGGTTGAACTTCCGGAACATGAGAATAAGGTTTTATAGAATCCAAGGCTTACCGCTAAGTATCCTAAGTTTTCCTGCTGCATCATTTCCATGAGTTCATTGGCTTTATCGGTTGTTCCGGCATCTAATGTCAGCAGTCCGCCGAACCCATAGTCTTCATGCATCATGCTTTTCATCAGTTCATGATCTTTGTGAGAAGCTAACCCCGGGTAAGATACTTTTAAACCATCTTTTTCAAACCTTTCAGCAAGGTATAGGGCATTGTAGCTATGTTGTTTCATTCTGATGTGGAGTGTCCTCAGGTTCTTCAGGATGCTTGCCGAACGGAAGCTGTCCATGGTAGGTCCCAGAAGCATGCAGGCTCCGTTATTTACGTTTTTAGTATCATTAATAAATTCCTGGCTTCCACAGTATACTCCGCCAACAGTATCGCTGCTTCCATTGATGAATTTAGTAAGGCTGTGGATCACAATATCTGCTCCCAGTAATTTCGGTGAAACGGAAAGAGGGGAGAAGGTGTTGTCTACGATCAGCTGTAAACCATGTTTTTTACAGATTTCAGAAAGTTTTCTCAGATCTGCAACTTCCAGAAGCGGATTGCTTACGCTTTCGCAGTAAATGATTTTAGTACTTGGCTTTATGGAATTTTCGATAGACTCAAAATTGCTGATGTCTACGAAAGTGGTTTCAATATTGAAAGGAGGCAGGAAGTTCTTTAAAAAAGCATACGTTCCTCCATAAATGGTTCTGCTGGAAATAATATGATCTCCGCTTTTACAGATTTGCATCAAAACTGACGTAATAGCACCCATACCTGATGCTGTTACATTGGCTGCTTCGGTGTTTTCCATTTTAGCCAGAGCCTGTGCCAGATAAAGATTCATCGGGGATGAATGTCTGGAATATAAATAGCATCCTTCTGCATTTCCTTCAAAAGTATCGAACATGGTTTTTGCAGAAAGAAAAGTATAAGTAGAGCTGTCAGAGATCGAAGGATTTACTCCTCCGAATTCACCAAAATACTGAAGATCCTGAATCTCATTCGCCGCATTAAAATTTTCCATAAGCTTTAAGTTTTATTGATGGCCTAAATATGCTTTGTTTTCAGAATTATTACAATATAAATTTAAATTTGTAGAATATAAATCTATTAATTCCGTTTTACTTAGAAAATATGTTTGTTATCTTTGAGAATGTTAAACTTTTTCCAAAAAAACATCTATGAATTTTGATGAAACAGATAAAAAACTGCTCGTGTTACTTCAGGAAGACTGCAAGCAAACCACCAAAGAACTGTCTTACAAGCTTGGACTTTCTGTTACAGCCGTATACGAACGGGTAAGGAAGCTTGAAAATCTGGGCGTGATCTCAAAGTATGTAGCTCTTCTTGACCGGCATAAAGTAAACCGGGATTTTATTGTACTGTGTCATATAAAATTAACGCAGCACAAAAAGGAATTTGTGATGCAGTTTGAAAAGGAAATCATGAACCTTAACGAGGTTACAGAATGTTTTCATGTAAGTGGAGATTATGATTACATTCTTAAAATAGGGGTGAAAGATATGCAGGATTACAGAAATTTTATGCTAACCAAACTGACCGCTTTGCAACATATTGCGAGTACTCACAGCTCATTTATGATCTCTGAGGTGAAAAATACAACGGCTATTGAGCTTTAATTATTGAAATTCCGGCGCTTAGATTAAAACTCCGTGTTTCGATGCAATGGGTTCAGGAAGGTCGGTTTCTCCCGTCATTTGAAGTAGGTCAATTTCAATGGTTCTGCATATCGAAAGCATTGGGACATCAAACATGAGCCCGGCGAAAGGGTTTTCAGAATAATCTCCCACCAATTCCATGATGATGTAAATCCATCCGATGATGATACAAAAAGGAATAGAAGCCCAGATTCCAAAATCTCCCAGTTTAGCAAATTCATTAACAAGTCCCAACGGAAGCAGCATAATAAAAAGAATATTGAAGACAAATGCTGTACTGGCGAACTGTCTTGGTGAAGGGAATTTTTTAATTCTTTCCGCCTGTCCCTGAAAACCGTAGAATTCATTCAGGCAGGTCTGGAGCTGCATCTGGTTGAATTCTGTGATAGCATTCATATTTTTTAATTCATTGATGTCTTTTGCCTGTTGTGAGTTCAGATAAGTGGCAAAGTTTTTATAATCATCCTTAAGATCATATTCTTCTTCTGAAAGATATTTGTGCAGGAAAATAGGAGCTCTTCCGTAGTCGGGAAAACCAGCTTTAATTAGTCTGTTTCTTCTCAGGTTTATATTTCCGAATTTATTTTCCGAGCTGATATGCTCCCATTCGGTAGGAACCAGAAGCTGCTCACGGAAAGTATAGAGCCACGCAATATGACGGTAGACAATTCTCCTTTTCCGGTCTTCAAGATCAAAGGTTCCTATTTCTTCGTTCTTTGTATCGAACGCATAGATCATTGAAGCAAAAGACCGGCTGGAATTCACAATGCCTCCCCAGATCTTTCTGGCTTCCCAAAGTCTGTCGTAAGCCTGGTTGTTTTTAAAACCTACTAAAAAGGCCTCCGCTGTACCAATCAAAGCTACGGGAACCCATGGTATGATCATCCACTCCCAATTGAAAAAATAAAAAAGAACGGCGATCAGGGTACACCATATGCTGATCAGGATCAGATGAGCGCCGGATAGATTGAGAACCTGTCTGTAATTGACATATTTCGTTGTGATCATAATGCTTCAGGAAATTTGATGTGCATATAAACAAAATGGATACCAAAAATGAGGCACCCTTCTGTTTATTAAAATTAATAAAAAAAACCTCTGATTTTTCAGAGGTTTCAATATTTAATAATTAAGCATTTCTTCTATTTTAATGCTGAGTTTTTCAGCATTCGGAAGCATTTCTTTTTCCAGAACAAGGTTGATTGGAACAGCCGGAACATTCAGTGATCCCATGGTTTCTACCGGAGCATCCAGATATCTGAAGCAGTTTTTAGAAATACGGTGTGCAAAAGCTTCTGCGAATGAATTGTTAAGCTGTTCTTCAGTTAGAACGATACATTTTCCGTGTACTTTTACTCTTTCAAACACAAGTTCTTCATCTAATGGAATTAAAGTTCTAAGGTCTATAACCTCAACTCTTCCGTTAAAGTTCTTAGCAGCTTCTTTAGCCCAGTAAACGCCCATTCCGTAAGTAACTACAAGTAATGTTCTGCCTTTTTCGGTTTCGTTCTGATCAGCTTCAATAATTACTTTTCCTTTTCCGAAAGGTAGGATATAATCTTCTGCAGGTTCAATGGTTTTGGCATCTTCAGTTCCGGGAACCTTGCTCCAGTACAGACCTTTATGTTCCAGCATAACAACTGGATTCGGGTCATAATAAGCGGCTTTTAAAAGTCCTTTGAAATCTGCAGCGTTACTTGGGTAAGCTATTTTAATTCCCTTTATATTAGCTAAGATACTTTCTACACTTCCGCTATGGTAAGGACCACCTCCGCCATAAGCACCAATCGGTACACGGATGATATTGCTGACGGGGTATTTTCCGCCACTTAGGTAGCTTGACTTTGAAATTTCTGTGATCAACTGGTTGATTCCAGGATAAATATAATCGGCAAACTGAACTTCAACAATCGGCTTTAATCCAACAGCACTCATTCCTGTAGTGGAGCCTATGATATAAGCTTCCTGAATAGCTGTATTGAATACCCTCTTATTTCCGAATTTTTTTCCTAAAGTAACGGTTTCACGGAAAACTCCTCCGATTCTTTCCCCAACATCCTGTCCGTATAGCAATGCTTCCGGATGTTTCCACATCAGCTCCTGGATCGCGTGAATGGCTGCGTCTACCATAACGATTTTTTCACCGTCTGCAGGTTCTCGGGTTCCTGTTTCTTCAGTTATAGGGGTAGGGGCGAAAACGTGCTGCATAACCGTTTCAGGTTTTGGGTCTTCAGCATTTTTTGCTTTTTCGAAAGCTTCTTCAGCTTCAAGACGGGCTTTTTTCGTGATCTGTTTTAAAAGATCCTCATCTGCTCCTGATTCCAGTAAATGTTTTCTCAGAATTTCTCCAGGATCTTTTGCTCTATGTTTGGTTAAATCTTCTTCATCTCTGTAGAATTCTCTTCTTACTCCTGAAGTATGATGCCCGATAAGTACAGTTTTTGCACAAACTACTAAAGGCTTTCTTTCATTTCTTACGAAATCAACCGCTTTTTTCATCGCTTCAAAACTTTCCACGAAGTCTGTTCCGTCTACACGCATTCTGCTAAGACCGGTAAATCCAGCCACGAAATCGTAAGCGTCGCAGGTTCTTGCCTCTTCTTTGGTTACGGAAATCCCCCATTCATTATCCTGTACGAGGAATATGATCGGAAGCTGATGTAAGGCTGCAAATTGTAAAGCTTCACTCACTTCGCCTTCCGTTACCGAGTTGTCTCCAAGACTGCATACAACAACCGGATTGTTTTCGAAATTCTGTAAATTGAATTCCTGAATGTATTTTATTCCCTGAGCAACACCAGTGGTAGGAATTGTCTGCATTCCTGTGGCTGAACTCTGGTGAATGATTTTAGGTTTATCTTCGTCTCTGCTTGAAGGATGGGAATAATACGATCTTCCTCCTGAAAAAGGATCTTCTGCCTTAGCTAATAGCTGAAGCATTAATTGATAAGGTTCAAACCCGATTCCTAAAAGAATACTTTCGTCTCTGTAGTAAGGCGAAACCCAGTCCTCTTTTTTTAATTGGTATGCGGTAGCCAGCTGAATAGCTTCATGACCTCTTGAAGTACTATGAACATATTTACATATATTTCTGTTTTCTTCATAGATGTCTGCCATTGCCTTAGCCAGCATCATATGATTGTATGCTTTTAGCAGGATATCCTGAGAAACCTTTTCGTGAAGTGTATTTTCCATAGATAGCAAATATACATAAAAAAACAAAATACTAACAAGTGTTAGTATTTTGTGTGAAATCTTTGAGTTGGAAGACTATTCCTTGATCACTTTTTTAGAAATGACATCTTTGTTGGTTTTTATTTCAATGATGTAAATTCCTTTAGTGTAAGAAGATAGATCTATTGTTTCTTTTTCATTATTGATTGTTCCGTTTTGTAATTTCTTTCCGGAAAGATCATAGATGGTGAACGTTGATTTTTTAGGAGCTTTTAATATGTTTACAATATCTTTTGTAACGCTTGGTGCTATTGCCAGTTCTCTTACACTTCCTGCTTCCTGGGTTCCTAAAACAGATGTATAGCCTGTCACAAGAATTGAATAGTTCTGGGGAGCATTACCGCCGGTACTGTTTCTTAAAGTTCCTTTATTGGTAATTTCAATTCTGTAGTTTCTTCCTGCCACCGGATTGTCGATAACTACCTGTTCTACATTGTCAACCTGATTATCCGCTTTGGAAGCAGGAAACATAGGGTTGTTGGCATCCAGTTTCCACGGATAGTATATTGTATTGGTTTGTGTGTCAATGATTCTTAAATCCAGATCATTAACTAGTTTAGATGCTCTATTATTATGTACATCTTGCCACGTTAGATTTTGCGGAATTATATATGCCGGATCTATCCATGATATGGTTACTTTAAGAGGTTCTGTTCCAGATGCCTGTACCGTTTTTCTATTGGTTGCCGCATTATTTAAAGTTTCATCATTGAATATGATGGAATTGTTTGATTTTCCTACAAGTAGCTCGGCTCCTTTTTTAGCATTGATGTAACCCCATCCGTGCCAAGGATCCGGACCGATATTGCCGGCTTCAGAAGCTGAATGGATTGTAAGCACTTTTGCGGAAGCTGCATTAAGCTCAAGGGTAGGGAACAATTGCTTATAAATCTGCATCCAGAGACCAATAATACCCGTTACTATTGGTGCTGAATATGATGTGCCACTTCCAACAGATATGCTATTGCTTCCCGTAGTGTCCTCATTGGTAGATGCATGAGCTACCTCTGTTCCTGTGGTGGTAATGTCGGGTTTTATTCCTCCGTCATCTCTTGGTCCTGCGCTACTGTACTCCGAATGTATTACATCAGCAGCTGCGGTATATCTTTTATCATTAGTAGTAATAATATCAGTAGCACCTACAATAATCAGATTTTTAGCTAAAGAACCTGTTCCGATACAATCATAACCCTGTGAGCAGTTGTTGGGAGGTAAGACATCCGTTGCCGAAAACTGTACAGGATTACCTGAAGCATCTTCATAGTATCCGGGAACAGAGTTGCCATTGGGTCCCATTCCAAAGTAATTACCGGCAGACTTTACAATAACATAGGACGGATTATTGTATACAATCTGATCGTAATTTTGATCATTGATAAAATAAGTACCTTGTATATCATATGATGTTCCGGCATTGTAATATCCAGTCCAGAAATAAGCTCCGGGAACTACAGTATCTGTCCACCCCATATTTGTACCATAAGAATGATTGGAAATTTTCGGTGCAGCAGTCAGTATTTTCTGAAATACATTACTTTCGGTAGTATTTCCCGGCAAAGTACTATTGTTGAACGTATAATTATCGAAGGTAGCATTAGGAGCAATTCCTTTAAAATTGACCGGATGGGTTCCTCCGTTGTTGAGTTGGAATGTAAAGGGATAATCTTTTGATCCGATAAAACTCGTAACAGCAGTTGCATGATCGCTGTAATTCATTGTGGCTGCTTCTTTATTGGTAACTCTGTTGGGAGCATTGTTGAAAAGAACATGACCGGCAAATGCTCTGCCTCCGTCAAAAACAGTAAACTTGATATTTTCACCATTAAATGATCCCGTCAATCCATTTACAGTACCATTTTGGAGAAAATCAGAATTGGAATTTTTAATTTGATCCATGTCCTGGTTCTGTAAAAAATAGGGTTTGCCTCCTGGAGTAAACCCTGCCAGCTTACTTCTTTGTTTCTCAATTTCTTTTATCATCTCTGGGGATCTGTTCAATCCATAACGTTTTGAGATATAAGTTTCATATTTTTCATTGTTTTCCAGCCTTTGTTTTTCAAACTCTTTTATCAGAGCATCATCATGGTCCTGGGCAAATGTGAAAAAAGCAGCTAATATGCTGATTGAAATAAAGATTTTCTTCATAAAGTTTATAGGTTTAAAAAAAATTGCGGTTTATTTTTTTTTTTTTTTTAAATATATAAATTAAACATTATGTTGCTTCATTTTGTGTGAATTATATGGGTTTTAGTTGAAATTGTATATGTATTTTTAATTTTTTTATTTAAAATTTTAAACATATGATATTTTTCAATGATTTTAATTTTGTAAAAAATGGGTTAAATACCTTCGTTTTAACCTTTTTCTTTACCCTATTTTGCCCAAAACGTACTACAAAAAAAAGGATACTAACATTTTTGTTAATATCCCTTTTTGAGACAATATTATAATTAATGATTATTCCTTGATGACTTTTTTAGAAATAACATCTTTGTTGGTTTTTATTTCAATGATGTAAATTCCTTTAGTATAAGAAGAGAGATCTATCGTTTCTTTTTCACTATTGATCGTTCCGTTTTGTAATTTCTTTCCGGAAAGATCATAGATGGTGAACGTTGATTTTTTAGGAGCTTTTAATATGTTTACAATATCTTTTGTAATACTTGGTGCTATAGCAAGACCGCTTAAAGCGCTGGTTTCATTAGTTCCTAAATTAGTTTGTGTCTGTCCTGTAACAATAATTGAGTAGTTCTGCGTTGTCAATACAGGTGTTGCCGCATTATTAACAAGTGTTCCTTTATTGGTTATCTCAATTCTGTAAGTTCTTCCTGCTACCGGATTATCAATAACAACTTGTTCAACGTTATCCACTGTATTGTCACCTTTTGTGGCTGGCGTCATTGGACTGGTGGCGTTTAGTTTCCATGGCGTATAAACAGTGTTGTTTGTAGTATCTATGATTCTTAAATCTAGGTCATTAACTAATCTTGAAACTCTATTGTTATATAGATTTGACCATAGGTTTGAGGTTACTTTATATTCAGGGTCAATCCATGAAATGGTCACTTTTAATGGTTGGCTTCCTAACGCGGTAACTGTTTTTTGATTAGCAACCCCGCTGGTTAACGTTTCATTATTGAAGATGACTGAATTATTGGATTTTCCTACCAACAGTTCTGCTCCTTTTTTGGCATCAATATATCCCCAGCCATACCATGGATCAGGCCCAACGTTTCCAGCTTCAGCTGCTGAATGTACCATTAATGTTTTAGACGCTGCAGCATTCAGTTCAGCATTATTGAAAAGTGATTTGTGAATCTGCATCCAAAGACCGATAATTCCAGCTACCTGAGGAGCAGCCATAGAAGTACCGCTGTTGACCTGCCAAGTAACACTTCCTGTAGTATTTTCAGCTGTAGAGGCCATCCAGATACCAGTTCCGGGAGCGGCGATATCAGGTTTAATACCCCCATCGTCTCTAGGCCCTGCATTACTGTAATCGGATCTTACCACATCAGTTGGGGCGGTGTAGCGAAAATTATTTGATGTAATAATGTCTGTAGCTCCTACAACAATAATATTTTTAGCCAGCGATCCATAACCAATACAATCAAAACCCTGGGCGCAATTAGCTTCAGGGGCTGAGCCTGCAGGGTAGGCAGCATACCCGCTTGATGTGCTATAATAACTGTTGGTTGTCGTATTTGAGTAGCCTGGGCCATATCCGAAGTAGTTTCCTGCAGATTTTACGATGGTATAGGCCGGATTGTTGTACACAATGGCGTCATAAGCCTGATCGTTTTGGAAGTAGGTTCCCATCAGGTTATAGTTATTGCCGGAAATATAATTTCCATTCCAGTACCATGCGTTATTCGGATACCCTGTTGATGTAGTACCATAAGTCCAGCCCGGATTTATTCCGTAAGAGTGGTTGGAGATTTTAGGCTGTGCAATTAAAATTTTCTCGAAAACAGTACTGGCAACTGTTCCTCCGGGAAGTACAGTGGTCGAATATCTGTAAGAATCCATTGTGGAATTCAGAGCAATACCTTTTGTGTTTCCGGTTGCTATAATATTATTATTTTCGTCTCTTTGCGTAAGAGGGACTGATCTACTTCCTATGATGCTGGCAACACCAGTAGAGTGACTGCTGTAATCATTGGTAGCAGCTTCCATATTAATTATCCTGTTGGGTGCATTATCAAATGCAGGATGGGGAGCGTAAATTCTGCCTCCGTCAAAAATGGTATACTTGATTCCTTCTCCATTAAAAGCTGTAGCTAATCCATTTACACCACCTACAGTTGTTAAAGCATCAACATTATTATTGAAGATTTGATTTTGGTCATCAGTCTCATAAAAGTTGGGTACATCTCCTGAAAATCCAGCCAGATTTGCCCTCATCTCATCTATTTTTTTCTGTGTTTCAGCATTTCTCTCTTTTCCGAATGCTTTAATTACATAAGAGTCAAACTTTGCGTTATTTTCTCTGTTTAATTTCTCAAACTCTCTTTTTAATCCTTCATTGTTTTGAGCACTTATTAAAGCAAAAGCTAAAGTGCTGACCAAAAGTAAATGTTTCTTCATGATAACTGATAAAATATTAAAAATTATAACGGGTTAAATATAGTGTTAAATATTTATAAATTAGGTTTTTCGTGTAAATAATTCTAATATTTTGTTGATTTATTGTTGTTTGATAATGGTAATGGATTATTTTTATTAGTTTTTTTAATTCTATATGTTTTATGTATTTGTGAAAGTTGTACTGCTTGTATTTTACTGAAAAATTCTATTGAACTCTAATTCTTGCTATGGTTATATTGGTGTTGTGCTTTGAATTTATAATAGCAAAAAACCCGTTTCTGCAATTGCAGAAACGGGTTGGAAAGTGAGAAATGTTGATTTACTATTCTTTAATAACTCTCTTGGAAACAGTTTCTTTTCCTGTATTGATTTCTATAATATAGATGGCATTAGGATAAGATGAAAGATCTATAGATTCTGTTCCACGGTTGATTGTTCCGCTATGTAGTTTTTTTCCTGATAGATCATATAGGTTAAATACTGATTTTTCCGGAGCATTCAGTACGTTTACAGTGCTTTTTGTTAGTGTAGGAACGATACTGATATTACTGTTCAGAGATTTTTCATTGGTAACTGATTTGGATGCTGGCGCTTGCTGGCTGTTGTAGCCGGTTACCATAATAGAATAGTTTTGAGGAGCATTAGCACCGGAATCGTTAACCAGATTTCCTTTATTGGTAATTTCTATTCTGTAAGATCTTCCTGCAGTTGGAGCATCAATGACTACCTGTTCTACATTGTCTACTTTATTATCAGCTTTAGTTGCTGTTAGCGGATTAGCCGGATCCAGTTTCCAAGGATAATAAACTGTATTATTGGAGGTGTCAATAATTCTAAGATCAATATCATTTACTAAAGTAGATGTTCTTACGTTGTGTAATTCTTGAAAAGTTTGATAGTTGGGTACCTTGTAAGCTGGATCGATCCATGAAATCGTTACTTTAAGAGGTTCTGTTCCGGTAGCTGTAATTGTTTTTCTGTTAGCTACACCGCTATTTAAGGTTTCGTCTGTAAATAGAACCGTACCGTTGGACTTTCCTACCAATAATTCTGCCCCTTTTTTAGCATTAATGAATCCCCATCCGTGATGAGGGTCCGGTCCGATATTTCCTGCTTCAGATGCGGAATGAATCATAAGTACTTTTGCAGAAGCCGCATTAAATTCAGCACCATTGAATAACTGCTTATTGATCTGCGTCCAAAGTCCTATAATTCCGGTAACAATAGGTCCGGAATAAGAAGTTCCACTGCCTGAACCATAGGTGGTGCTTCCTGTAGTATTTTCAGCTGTAGAAGCATGGCCTACGTTAGTGCCGACTGTTGTAATGTCAGGCTTTATCCCTCCGTCATCTCTTGGTCCTGCACTGCTGTAGCTGGATTTGATGACGCTGGAAGCATTGCTGTATCTTTTATTGGAAGCAGTAAGAATATCTGTAGCTCCAACAACGATAATATTTTTAGCCAGCGAGCCGGTTCCGATACAGTCATATCCTGAATTACAGTTCTTTGTAGGAATGTTGGAAGACATGAAACCAAACGTTACAAGGTTTCCAGAGGAATTCTGATAGTATTTAGTCTCATATGATGATGGTGTCATGCCATAAGAGTTACCGGCAGATTTTACAATAATATAAGAAGGATTGGTGTAGACAATTTTATCATAATTTTCATCATTGTTTAAGTAGGTTCCTTGGGCATTATAAGATGTCCCGTTGTTGTAATAACCATTCCATATCCATGCATAAGAGCCATTTACAGGACGGTAATCCCAACCTAAATTGGTTCCATAGGAGTGATTGGATATTTTAGGCTGTGCGGTTATTATTTTTTGAAAAACATTGCTTTCTGAAGTGTTGCCCGGAAGTTTTGATGTCATGAATGCATAAGAATCAAAAGTGGAGTTCTTGGCAATACCCTGGATGTCTTTATTGGAAGAAACGAATGATTTACCTCCTATGAAACTGGAAACAGCTGTGGCATGCGCGCTGTAATTCATTGTGCCGGCTTCTTTATTGGTAACACGACCGGTTGCATTGTTGAATACATTGTGTGCTGCATAAACTCTTCCGCCGTCAAATACGGTAAATTTAATGTTTTCACCATTAAAAGACCCGTTCAGTCCTGCAATGGTTCCATTTTGAAGAAAATCAGAATTTGAGTTTTTAATCTGGTCTATATCATGAAGTTCATAGAAATAGGGGATTTCACCCAGAAATCCGGCAAGATGGCTTTTCTTCTCTTCAATTTCATGCTGTGTTTTGGAGTCTTTTTTAGTCCCGTAGTTTTTCGAAATGTAAGCATCAAATTTTTCGCTGTTTTTGTTGTTCTGGTTTTCGAACTCACGCATTAATGCGTCATTTTTTTGTGCACCTGCTAAAAAAGCAATCAGAG
The DNA here is from genome assembly GCF_009602705.1 of Chryseobacterium vaccae. Classification (NCBI taxonomy): domain Bacteria; kingdom Pseudomonadati; phylum Bacteroidota; class Flavobacteriia; order Flavobacteriales; family Weeksellaceae; genus Chryseobacterium; species Chryseobacterium vaccae. The sequence goes on from NZ_VSWH01000001.1 coordinate 4,877,884, forward strand.
TGCTTGCTAGAAATAAATGTTTTTTCATGTTGATATTTTTGTTGCAGGACAAATCTATAAAAAGTTAAATATTACGCAAGTTTTATTTTGTTAAATTATCTGTTTTTAGCAATTTTTATTAAAGATAATTTTGATTTATTGTTTATTTATTGTGTTTTGTTTAATTTTTAGTTTGTTTTAAATGTAATTTGTTGTTTTTATTTATATTGGCTTTTTTAACAAAAAAAATATAGATGTCTTTTCTATTTCGAGGGTAAATTTTGTAAAAAAAATGAAGTAACTTTACATTCTCTTTTTTAAAAAAGTTAGAAAATTACATGTATTTAATTTTTGACACAGAAACAACCGGTTTACCTAAGAATTTCAACGCCCCGCTTTCCGATTCAGAAAACTGGCCCAGAATGGTTCAGATTGCATGGCAGGTGCATGATGACAATGGAAATCTTATTGAAAACCAGGACTACATTATAAAACCGGAAGGGTATGATATTCCCTTCAACGCTGCCAGAATTCACGGGATTACAACTAAGATAGCTAATGAAGAAGGCCGTGATCTTCAGGAAATCCTGGAAGAATTTTCCAAAGTGCTTGAAAAAGTAAGGGTGGTATCCGGTCATAATGTAGAATTTGATTACAATATTGTAGGAGCTGAATTTTACAGAAAAAATTTACAGGACAACCTTCAGGATAAGCCTAGAGCAGATACCATGATCTTAGGAACCAACTACTGCCAGCTTGGCGGCGGAAGGGGAGGAAGGTTCAAACCACCAAAGCTGGAAGAGCTTTATGAAAAATTGTACGGACATAAATTTGACGAAGCACATAATGCCGCAGCCGACGTAAATGCCACGGCACAGGTGTTTTTTGAAATGATGAGAATCGGGGTGATTCCTGCAGAACTGTTAAAAGTTTCTGAAGATCAGCTGGCTTATTTCAAAACGCTTCATCCTGATCCTATCAAGCCTTTCAGTATTGTTATCAGAAGGCAGGTAGCTGACTTTAATAATAAGAAAAAACAACAGGACTTTGGAAGTATTGACGAGATTGATCTTGGGCAATATTTTAACTTTGATAATCATAGTGTCTTCTCAACGTTATCAGCTACTTCAAGCATTAATGATTTAATTAAAAGGGCATCAGATGACAATTTTCCGGCTGTCGGAATGGTGGATCTGGGAAATATGATGGGTGCTTTTAAATTTGTGTCTGCAGTAGAAGGAGCCAATGGGGACCGTGCAAAAAAGCACAAAGAATTTTTAACGAAAAAACAGGAAGCTGAAGAAAACGGAACCGAATTTAATGAAACAGAACCTGTTTCAGAGCCTTTGATTCCTGTTGTTGGCTGTGAATTTTATATTTCAGACCGCTATGAACAGAAACAGTTTACCAAAGATGATCCGGACAGAAGAACACAGGTTGTTCTCTTAGCAAAGGATTTTAACGGATACAAAAACTTAGCAAAGCTTTCAAGTATCGGTTTTTTAAAAGGTTTCTATTTCGGAGTTCCAAGGGTAAGCCGTGAGCTGATTGCCCAGTATAAAGAAGGGGTTATTGCTTTGACGTCAGGGATTCATGGAGATATCCCGGATGCTATTCTTAATACCGGTGAACAAAAAGGTGAGGAACTTTTCAAATGGTGGAAAGATACTTTTGAAGATGATTTTTATGTTCAGATCCAGAATCATAAGCTACCGGAAGAAGAACATTTGAACGAAGTTTTACTGTATTTTGCAGATAAATATAATGTTAAGATTTTAGCTCAGAACGAAACGTATTATACCAATAAAGACGATTCTAATATTCAGGATATTGTAAGCTGTATTAAAGACGGTGAAAAACTGTCAACCCCTGTTGGGAAAGGATTTGGAAAGAGAAGAGGACTGGCAACGGGAGAATATTATATTAAAAATGCTGAAGAAATAAAAGAAACTTTTCTGGCTTATCCCGATGCTTTCGAAGCATATGAAGAATTTACGGCTAAGTTTAAACCATATACTTTAAAAAGAGATGTTCTCCTGCCGAAGTTTGATATTCCTGAGGAATTTATTCATACGGAAGATGAGATAGACGGAGGAAAACGTGGTGAAATGGCTTATCTTACTTACCTTACTTATGAAGGCGCTAAAAAGAGATATGGTATTGAGGGTATTACAGAAGAAGTTAAAGAACGTCTTGATTTTGAGCTTGAAGTAATTGCCAATACTGGGTATCCGGGGTATTTCCTTATTGTACAGGATTTTTGTAACGAGGCCCGTAAAATGGGAGTTTGGGTTGGTCCCGGAAGAGGATCGGCAGCAGGCTCTGCGGTAGCATACTGTATTGGAATTACTAATGTTGACCCAATTAAATATGATCTCCTTTTTGAGAGATTCCTGAATCCCGAAAGGGTCTCAATGCCGGATATTGATATCGACTTTGATGATGAAGGTAGAGACAGGGTTATCAAATGGGTAATTGATAAATATGGACAGAGCCAGGTGGCGCAGATTATTACTTACTCTGTTTTGGGTGGGAAATCTGCGATTAAAGATGCAGGAAGGGTTCTTGATGTTCCGATTCCTGATACTAATAATATTGCGAAACTTATTCCATCTACACCAGGAATGAATATTGCCAAAGCTTTGGCAAAATATGAAAAACTGAAACCGGAAGAGCAAATGCTCGTTGATGAAATGAGATTTGTTCTTGATAGCCCCGGGGATCCACGCCATGACGTTCTTGCGAGTGCAAAAAAGATGGAAGGATGCATCAGAAATACAGGAATCCACGCCTGCGGAGTAATTATTACTCCTGAAGACGTAAGTAATCTGGTTCCGGTGACTATTGCTGCGAAAGATGCTGATATTCTGGTGTCACAGTTTGATAACTCAGTAGCGGAAAGCGCAGGACTTCTGAAAATGGACTTTTTGGGTCTTAGAACACTTACAATTATCAAAGATGCAATAAAGCTGGTTAAAGCAAGATATGGAGTAGATATTGATCCGGATCTTATTCCGCTGGATGATACAAAAACATATCAGTTATTTAAAGAAGGAAGAACAGTAGGGATTTTCCAGTACGAAAGTCCCGGGATGCAAAAATACATGAGAGAGCTGAAGCCAACGGTTTTTGCCGATCTTATTGCCATGAACGCATTGTATCGCCCAGGTCCAATTAAGTATATCCCGAACTTTATTAACAGGAAACATGGAATTGAAGAAATTGTCTATGACCTTCCTGAAACAGAGGAATATTTAAAAGAAACCTACGGAATTACTGTTTATCAGGAGCAGGTAATGCTTTTATCTCAAAAACTGGCCAACTTTACAAAAGGTGAAGCCGATACGCTGAGAAAAGCAATGGGTAAAAAACAGATCGACGTTCTGAATAAGATGTACCCTAAGTTTATTGAAGGAGGAAGAAAGAATAATCTTAATGAGGAAAGGCTGGAGAAGATCTGGAATGACTGGAAAGCTTTTGCGGAATATGCCTTCAACAAATCCCACTCAACCTGTTATGCCTTTATTGCTTATCAAACGGCTTTTTTAAAAGCCAACTATCCTGCAGAATATATGGCGAGTGTAATGAGTAATAACATTAACAATACGGATTCGATCACCATGTTCATGGAAGATTGTAAAAGTATGGGGGTTGATGTTCTGGGGCCTGATGTGAATGAATCACAATATAAATTTTCCGTAAACGAAAAAGGGCAGATCCGTTTTGGATTGGGAGCAATTAAAGGTATAGGTGAAGGGCCGAGTGAAGCCATTACGCGAGAAAGAGAAAACGGAAAATTCAAAAATATTTACGACTTTTTTGAAAGAATACTGCCTTCCCAGATGAATAAGAGAGTGGCGGAAAGTTTAGTGCTTGCGGGAGCATTTGATGAATTGGATGCTTTCCATAGAGGCCAGTATTTTGATATTGATATGGCTGGAAAAACCAATCTTGAAAGGTTGATCAGATACGGACAAAGCTTCCAGGAGAGTAAACACGAAATGGAAAATTCCCTGTTTGCTGATTTTGCGGAAGAAGTACAGATTGAACAGCCTAAACTGCCTCCTTGTCCGGAATGGCCCAATATGCATAAGCTGAATAAAGAAAAAGAAATTATAGGATTCTATCTTTCTGCGCATCCGCTGGATGAGTTTAAATATCAGTTCCAGTTTATGCAGGGACAGCTTTCCAAAAAAGCGGTATTGGAAAAAGAAGAGGAAGAAAAAACAAATACAGAAGAAGCTCCCGTTCTGGAGACCGATGCACAAGATGATTCTGTTGATCTTACAGAGATTGTATCGGATGAAATGTCCATAGGAGAAGAGGAAGTTGTAGAAGAGGTTGTTAAAAAAGCAGAACCGAAAGGGAATTTTCTGTTTCTCAATCTGGATGAAGTAGATGCTTATAAAGAACAGGCATTCTCTAATAAACAGGAAGAGCTTTTTGAAGAGAAAAAGAAAGACTGGAAAACAATTCAGAAAGAAAGAGAGAATGGCGGTGGCGGAAAAGAATATACCGTAGCCGGACTTATCACAGAATATAGAGTTCAGGATGGATTCCGAAGCGGGGAGAAGGTGGCTTTTGTTACTTTGGAAGATTATTCCGGATCTTATTCTTTCAGGCTGGGGGATAGAGATTATATGCGCCTGAAAGAAAAGCTGGAAGTTCAGAGGTTTGTTATATTTAAAATAAAATTTGCCCAGGTAAAAGACGGACGGGTTTTTGTGAATGTGAATGATGTAATCGAGCTGCAGGAAGCTTTTGAAAGATTTGCTAAAAGTATTTCTCTGGTAATGGATGTGATGGATGTCAGGCCGGAAGATCTGGATTTCTTCAGAACAGTTCTCGACAGGAATAAAGGAAACCAGAAACTGAAATTCTTTATTAAAAATATAGAAGATGATTCCCATCTGGAAGTGCAGTCTATGAAACATTCTGTAGATCTGAACGGAGATCTGATTAAGGAGATTCAGCTTCTGAATAAATATGAGTTCTATCTCAATTAGTAATAATAAAATATGTGGTATATAAAGCGGCTTTTTGCCGCTTTTTTTATTTTTTCAAGACCCTTGAAAGTGATTAGTCTATAAAATTTATCAACAATTATATTATGTTAAGTAGGGTTTTTTCTTCCTGCTTGTATTTTGATGCTTGTGTTTTAACGTTCTTAAAATCAGTGTTTTAAATTTTAACTCTATATTGTGAAATATTAGTTAAAATTAAATAAATGTTTAAGTTTTTATAAAATTACAGCCTATTTTAAATATTTGGATTTAATATTTTAAGATAAATTTTGATATTTGATTAAATATTTACTTACTTTTACCTCCCTAATTTTTATTTTACGAAGTATGAAAAAACTTTTACTGTCGTGTATGTTGGCTCTGAGTATGGGAGCATCTGCACAAATTATTGTAAATGAGAGCTTCGAAGGAAGTTCTTTGCCTTCGGGATGGACGGGCTCAGCACTGCCATCTACAGCAGGTCAGACCACTACTGTTTCTATGTGGAGTGGAGGAACAGCCTGCGTAGGCTCGAAAATGGCTTACAGAAATCTGTATAGCGGTGTTACCTCTTATAATATTACCTATTCATCAGCAAGTTCAAACGGAACAGAACTTACTTATTCCTTTCAGTATGCAGCAAAAGGGTATTCCTCTAGCGATGCAATTAAAGGTAGCGTTGTCGCTGAATATACAGTAGATGGAGGAACAACATGGGTTGCTCTGGGGGTGCCAATTAATCTGAATAATCCAAGCTCAACACCTGTTCCTTGTACCACTGTTTCAGGAGTAATTCCTGCGGGAACAATCCCGGCAGGGGCTGATTTTAAATTCAGACTGACCGGAAATTATACTGCAACTTCTGATTTCTATTTAGGTTTTGATGACGTGAAGTTAACGCAGGTTGTTACTGCACCTCCGGGATGTTCAACAATTTCAGCGCCGGTAGCAGGTGCGACAGGAGTTTCCAGGACACCTGCTATTACCTGGAGTCAGGCAGCAGGAGCTACAGGATATCTTTTGAATGTAGGAACTACTCCGGGAGGAACAGATGTTATTAACGGCCAGAATGTTGGGAATGTTACATCATATAGTATTCCGACGGCTAGTGCTCTAAATTATTCAACGGTTTATTACGTAAAAGTTATTCCTACCAATAATTTAGGAAATACAACCAATTGTACAGAGAGTTCTTTTACAACATTAAATATTGGCTGTCCGTCTGTAAGTGCACCATCTAATAATGCCTTGAATACAAGTGTGACTCCTGCAATAACTTGGAGCTCAGTTAGTGGGGCTACGGGATACAGGCTGTCAGTAGGAACTACTTCTGGAGGGACTGAAGTTTTGAATAACATAGACCTTGGGAATGTATTAACTTACACATTTCCCTCTCCTTTGAACTATAATACAGCGTATTATTATACGGTAAATGCTTATCAGGGAACGACGAGTACATCGGCATCCTGTACAGTTAGAAAATTTACAACCAAGGCACCTCCTCCTGCTAATGATGAGTGTGCGAATGCGGTAGTTTTAGGAGTAAACTCAGATATCAACTGTGCTGTAAAAGGTACAGGAAATACATTGGGTGCAACACAGTCTGCATCATCAGGTACTTGTAGCTTTGTTACTTCAGATGATGATGTTTGGTTTAGCTTTGTTGCTACAGCCAGCAGTCATGTGATTAAATTGTCTAATGTAGTTTCTACAGGAACATCATCTACAACCGATATGTATTTTCAGGTATTAAGCGGAACTTGTGGTTCTTTCACAAGTTTACTTTGCAGTGATGCTGATGCTAATTCTGTTTCAGGACTTACGCCGGGAGAAACTTATTATGTAAAAGTTTTTACCTATAGTTCAGGTGCGGAATATGCTGCAAGTTTTGAGATTTGTATAGGAACACTTCCTCCGCCTCCTGCCAATGATGAGTGTTCAGCGGCCACAGCCCTTACGGTAAGCTCAGGAGCTTTATGTACTTCTGCAGTGGCAGGAACTACTTTATCTGCAACCAGCTCAGGCGTTGCTGTATCTCCATGTACAGGTACTGCAGATGACGATGTATGGTATTCTTTTGTGGCAACCTCTACATCTCATGTGGTTGCTTTAACTGATGTTGTGTCAGTAGGAGTAACTTCTTCCACGTCTTTATATCTTCAGGTTTTAAGCGGAGCTTGTGGAAGTATGACATCCCTTGCATGTGATACAAGCCCTGCTACACCAACAGTGCTTACAGGTTTAACAGTTGGTAGTACTTATTATATCAGAGTATATAACTCTAATACTGGAACAGGATATGCCAACACATTCAAGATTTGTGTATCAACACCGGTTGCGCCTGCCAATGATGAATGCGGTAATGCCGTAACTCTTCCTGTAAGTGCGGATTTAAACTGTGCAGCTCCTACTTCGGGAACAACACATAGTGCTACAAATTCTAATTTAGCTGTATCTCCATGTACAGGTACTGCAGATGATGATGTATGGTATGCTTTCACGGCTACAGGCCCGGTTCATACAGTAATGCTGTCTAATGTGGTTTCTACAGGAAGCACTTCGTCCACAAGTTTGTATACTCAGGTATTTAGTGGAGCATGCGGATCTTTAACAAGTCTTGTATGCGGAACTTCTAACTCAACTGTTGTGCCTGGATTAACAACAGGTCAGACGTATTATGTAAGAGTTTATAATTCTAATGGATCAGGATATTCCAACAGCTTTAATATCTGTGTAGGAACTCCTCCTCCTCCTCCTGCCAATGATGAGTGCTCAGGCGCTGTTGCTTTAACGGTAGGGAATAACTTTAATTCAAATCCTATTACTGCTACAAGTGTATCGGCAACGACTAATGGAGTGTCAACATGTGTTACTACCGGGTCTAATAATGTTAATAATGTATGGTTTTCTGTAGTAGTTCCTCCATCAGGAAGTGTTACCGTTGAAACAGCTTCGCTTACAGGATCTTCGTTTGCTGATTCTATTATGGAGATGTATAGCGGTAGCTGCGGGACGCTTACTTCTGTAGGATGTAATGATGATGTTAGTGGAGCCAGCAACAGATTTTCTAAAGTGTCAGTTACAGGCCAAACTCCTGGATCCACACTATATGTAAGTGTTTGGAAATTCGGGCCTACAAATCCGGATGGAGAGTTCAGAGTTTCAGCTTATGACAGTTCTGTTTTAGCCACTTCAGAAACGGCAGTGGTGAAAAATAACCTTAAAGTGTATCCAAACCCATTCTCTGATATTCTGAATATCTCAGATGTGAAGAATGTAAAATCAGTTTCTGTTATTGATCTTTCAGGAAGAGTAGTGAAAACTATTGACAATCCTTCTTCAGCTCTTCAGCTTGGAGATTTGAAACAGGGAATGTATCTGATTTCTTTAAAAATGAAAGACGGATCAGTACAAACATTAAAAACTATTAAAAAATAAATTTTTTAGTATTAATCAGTGTTTTATGAATAGCAGCCTAATAAGCTGCTATTTTTTTTGTTATATATTCAAAAAATATTATTAATTTAACAAAAAAATAAAACTTAATAAACTATGAAAAGAATTTTACTCTGGGGTATGCTTCTGATAAGCATAACCATGAATGCACGGGTAGAGACAGGAAATTTCTCTACTGATAAGAAAGAATATAACGGCCGGAATAAAGCATGGAACCCTCCGGCTAATGATGATTGTGAGAATGCAGTACAGCTTACCGTGAATTCAAATCTGAACTGTGGTGTTACTGTTGCAGGAACAACACTTGACGCTACAGATTCAGGATTAGCTCCAGCTCCTTGCTATGGAACTGCCGATGATGATGTATGGTATAAATTTACAGCAACTGCTTCAATTCATGTAATTTCTCTCAAAAATATTGTTTCTGTAGGAAGTGATAACTCTACCGATATGTATTTTCAGGTATTCAACGGGACTTGTGGTAATCTGACGAGCATTAAATGCTCTGATCCTGAAGAAAATATTGTAAGAGACCTTACACCGGGAGAAACCTATTATATCCGGGTGTACAGCTATTATGGAGCAGGCAGGGCTCAGACTTTTAATATTTGTGTAGGGATGCTGCCTCCACCTGTAGCGAATGATGAATGTTCCGGAGCGGTAACTTTAACAGTTAATGCAGATCTTTTTTGTGGTAATAAAACGTCAGGAACTACAATAGGTGGTACAGATTCTGGTATTGATCCGTGTGAAGGCGAATCAGATGATGATGTCTGGTATAAATTTACTGCGGTAGAAACTTCTCATGCTATATCATTAAGCAATGTAGATTCTATCTATGGATATGATTCTCCTATGTTTGAAATATTTAGCGGTTCATGTGGTGCCTTAACCAGTATCGGATGCTCAGATTATGAAACCTCTCAGATTCTCACCGGACTGAATCCCGGAGAAACTTATTATATAAGAATATTCAGTGATGCTGAAGGGTTTAATACTTTTGATATTTGTATAGGGACTCTTCCTGGTGCTCCTCCTGCTAATGATGAATGTTCAGGAGCTGTAGCATTGACGGTGAATTCAGATATGAGCTGCAGTAATAAAATTTCAGGACATACCGCTGAGGCTACAGATTCAGGCATTGATCCTTGTGATGGTGAGGCAGATGATGATGTATGGTATAAGTTTACTGCAGTAGGTACTTCTCATATTGTCTCAATAAGTAATGTGGCTGCTGTTTCCGGATATGGAGGAGCTTTCTTTGAAGTTTTCAGCGGAGCATGTGATACTCTTACCAATATTGTATGTTCAGACTATGAAGACTATCAGGTTCTTTCCGGATTGACACCTGGTGAGACGTATTACATAAGAGTATTCAGTATGTATGACGGAGCTATTACTTTTGACTTATGTGTAGGCACATTACCTCCTGCACCAGCTAATGATGCATGCTCCGGAGCTCTTTCTGCAACAGTATTCCCATACAGCTATACTCAGGCTGATGCGGCGGGTGCTACCAATAATGACGGATTTATTGAAAGCTGTACAGATGAGGGAATGAATGACGGAACATGGTTCACATTTACCGGAACTGGAAGTACTTTTGATATTTCAGTTACGATGCCTTCTGGAAGTTCTTTTGATCCTAAGATTGGGGTATACAGTGGAAGCTGTGATAATTTAACCTGTGTAGGAACGGCAGATGATGGATTGTCAGGAGGTGCAGAAGCAATTTCTGTTCAAACCACGGCTGGAACTGTTTATTATGTAAATGTGGGTAATTATAGTGCTTATTCGGATAATATGGAGGGAGAATTTACCATTGCAATCAAAAATGCATCTCTTGGAACTTCAGAAGTTTCTAAAGAAAAAGATAAGATCAAGGTATATCCGAATCCGTTTACAGATGTATTGAATATTGCAGATATTTCAAAAGTGGGATCCATTACTATTTCTGATGTATCAGGAAGACAGGTGAAAAATATAAATGTACCTTCCTCCGTACTTCATTTGGAAGATCTTAAACAAGGTATGTATCTGGTGATTTTAAATATGAAAGACGGATCAAAGCAGACTGTGAAAGTAATCAGAAAATAATATTTTAATTTTTAATAATGAACGGCAGCTCAAAAGGCTGCTGTTTTTTTTGATATGTGGTGGCCAGATGATAACCTGATAAGGTCGATGGTTTTGTTTTTTCATCCAATCTGTTGTTGTAATTGAACGGTGTGATCATCAGCTTTCCTGTGATGTAAAATATCAAAAAGGAGGGAAATACTGTTTTTTTCTTTATTTTGTGAAATATGAAATATTTATTTATATCGGATATTTTTTTAATTTTAATTGGGGTTTTGTGCTTAATTATTGTTAATTTAGTTGTCTAAACACTAAAATATACTAATCTATGAAAAAACTTCTATTTTCATGTTTGTTAATGCTAAGCATGATCATGAATGCCCAGATTGACTTGGGCACAGGAAGTACGAGTGTAGGGGTTGCCCCTATAAGTACTTATTACGGATATTCTTATGTCCAGCAGATCTTCACAAAACAGGAAATTAATGCCAATGCAGCAGGTAATATTACCGGGCTTAAATTTTACCTAAGTCCCAATGCGGTTCTTACCAATTCTTCTGACTGGACTGTTTTTCTGGGACATACTTCAAAAACGAACTTTACCTCTGAAAGTGACTGGATTCCAGCGGCTGGTCTTACAGAGGTGTATACAGGAGCAATTTCCCAAAACAATGGAGTAGTGGAAGTTACTTTTGCAGTTCCTTTTCCCTACAACAATACCCAGAATCTGGTAGTGGCTGCTCAGGAAAATTCATCGGGATATGACTCCAATGGTTTCAGTGAAGCTTTTTATGTGTATAATCTTTCGGCTGCAGGATCTTCTCTTTATTATAGGAATGATGATGATCCTTTTGATACAGCGAATCCGGAAGACGGAAACTTAAGTAGCAATAAATCCGTTATTACTATTATGGGGCTTGCTCCTAGTTCTATACCGGCATGTCCTGTTGTGGCATATCCTGCCAATAATGCACAGTTTGTTCCATTATCTCCTAATATTACCTGGAACGCACCAACGGGTGCTCAAAGCTATAAAGTATCTATAGGAACTACGCCGGGGGGAACAAATGTTGTTAACCAGGAATCGGTAGCAACAACAAGCTTTACCCCTTCCACTCCTCTGGCTGCCAATACGACTTATTACCTTAAAGTGACTGCTGTAGGAGCGGGAGGAGAATCTGCAGGCTGCTCAGAAATTACCTTTAAAAGCGCACCACCTCCACCCGCAAACGATGAGTGTACAGGCGCTGTTGAGCTTACTGTAAGTGCTAATATCCAGTGTAGTAATCCTACTTCCGGATATACGTTAGGTGCTACAGACTCAGGAGTAGCTACGGGTACTTGTTCCGGAAATCCTGATGATGACGTATGGTATAAATTTACTGCTACAGCTTCCACTCATTTCATCTCGCTTAGCAATATCGTTTCTATAGGAAGTACAGATACTACAGATACTTATTTCCAGGTTTTAAGTGGCGCATGCGGCAATATGTCGAATGTATTCTGTTCAGATCCTGCAACAGCACTTGTTAATGATCTTACACCAGGAGATACTTACTACATAAGAGTATACAGTTATGGAGGAGCTGGCAGAGCCCAGAGCTTTAACATCTGCGTAGGTACCTTGCCTCCACCTCCCGCTAATGATGCATGTTCAGGTGCACTGGCAGCAACAACATTCCCATATAGCTATACACAAACTGACGCAGGCGGTGCAACGAATAATGATGGATTTATTGAAGTTTGTACTGATGGAACAATGAATGATGGTACGTGGTTTACCTTTACAGGAGACGGAGATACTTACAATATTTCAGTATCAATGCCAGCGGGAAGTTCATTTGATCCGGAAGTAGGGGTTTACAGTGGAAGCTGTGATAACCTTACCTGTGAAGATTCTATGGATGATAACGGTTCAGGAGGTACCGAAACCGTTTCTATACCTACTGTTGCCGGAACAGTTTATTATGTAAACGTAGGCAACTACAGCGGTTTTACAGATGAAATGGAATGGCCGTTTACCATCAATATCAGTAAAGGAGCTCTTAGTACAGCAGAAACAGCTAAAGCGAAAGACGCAGTTAAAGCATACCCGAATCCGTTTACAGATGTGCTGAACATCTCGAAAATAGAACTGGTAAAAGCCGTTTCCATTTCAGATGTTTCCGGAAGATTGGTGAAAACAATTGATAATCCTTCTTCTACTCTTCATTTAGGAGACTTAAAACAAGGACTTTATTTTGTTACATTACAAATGAAAGACGGATCTAAACAGACCATCAAAGCAATCAAAAAATAAAATAACATATTGTATCATTGTATAATAAAAAAGACGGCTCCAGCCGTCTTTTTTATTACTTATCATTCATTACTCATTACTCATTACTCATTATTTATCTGGTACCGGCTGTATATCCCCTGTGTTCATCAGGTCAAATAGGGTAGGGAAAAAAGTGACTAGTATAAAATAAATGATAATCATTAACACAATCAGGGCAAATAGAATAATGACCAGACTGTTGGGTTTGTTTTTCTTTTTTGGTTCCATGATATTGTGATATTGGGTTAATAATTCAGTATTTACCTCATATCAAGCTAATTTCTTGCCACACTGCTTACAATACCTGGCATCATCATCAATATCTTCATTACCGCAACGGTCACAAACCTTTTCCAGATTCTGTCTTTTATTCCGCATTTCCGCGGTTACAATTCCAGTAGGAACAGCAATAATAGAATACCCGGCAAGCATCAGAATGACTGCAAAAAACTTACCCAGAGGAGTAATAGGGGAAACGTCTCCATATCCAACGGTTGTTACAGTAACTACCGCCCAGTAAATGGATTGCGGAATGGTTTCAAACCCAGGCCTGCCTCCTTCTACCATAAACATCATAGAGCCCACAATGACCGAAAAAATAATCAGAAACAGAAGGAAAATATAAATCTTTCTGGAACTGTTCTTCAGTGCCCTTACGATGAGGTAACCGTCATTCATAAAATCAAGCAGGTTGAAGATTCTGAAAATTCTAAGCATTCTGAGCATTCTGAAGATCAGGAAATATTTTGTTATCGGGAAAAAGAGACTCAGATAAAAAGGAACCAGTGCAAGAAAATCAATAATTCCGAAAAAACTGAAGACATAATGTTTTTTATTTTTTACTACAGCAATACGCATCAGGTATTCTGCGGAGAAAAACAGGGAAATAATCCATTCCAGAATCAGAAACGTATAATGGAATCTTTTGTCAAGTTTGGGCACACTTTCCATCATAATGATTGCTGTACTTGCAAGAATTAAAGATAAAAGGATGATGTCAAACAGCTTTCCGAGCCTTGTATCGGAGCGGTAAATTATACGATAAAGGAATCTTTTCCAGAGTTTATCTTCAGGAACAAGGTTATGCTCTCTTTCCATTTCAAAATCAGTATTTCACGGCAAAGTTAATAATTTCCCCTATAGGCCAGGTAAATATACGATAGTTACTATATATCTTCAAATGTTAAAAGTTTTTCTATCATTTAAAAGTGAATTATTTTATATTATTGTCATGGTTTTCAGTGACTTATGTTTTGTAATTTACGAAAATAATATGAGAATTAAAAACTTATTTTTTAACATAAATTAAGATTCAATATGTAATTTTATTCTACAAAAACAAACATTATGAGAAAAATTTTAATTTCGTGGATCTCAATTTTTATGTACAGTATTTTATACACACAAGTTGGGATCAATACAAGCTCTCCAAACGGAGCAGCCGTATTGGATATTGTTTCCAATCAGAAAGGCCTTCTTATTCCACGTCTTACTGATGCAGATAGAGATACCTATCTGGCTGATAATACTACAGCTACTATACCTCCGGCTGGAATGCCGAACCCTAATCTTATCGCGGGCACTCTTATTTTTAATACAACATCAAATAATTTCCAGTACTGGGATGGCCTTCTCTGGAGGCAACTTTTTGTTCCCACATCATCTCAGGCTGGTAACGACGGTGTCGTTAAAATAAATTCTGGAAACGCAGATGTAAAACCTTCCCTCAGTCTGAATGGATCAGGTAGTGGTTATGGACCAAGGCAGCAGGTAGTATACACCACTCCATTAGTCTTCGCTACAAGCCCTACAACGAGCTGGCCGGAAACAACAGTTCCTTTCCCCGGAACTACAGCCAATATCTATAATTCAGGCAAATGGAGAGAAAATGAAATTTATGGCCAGGTTCACGTTTGGAGACTTATTGTGAATGTGGCATCTGGAGCCAATTCTTCAGGATCTGTAAAAGCTACCTTTAAAAATCCGGATTCAGGGTTTGAAATCAACTCTATCCAGCTTGTTCCCAGCGGGTCGGCATCCGGAAACATTCTTACTTTCTACTTTTACACTATTGCAGATGCTGCCAGTCTTGATCCGGGTAGAGGATATCAACTTTTCCTTGAAGCAGACTTAACATGTACTGCAGTAGTAGACTCCTTTACCAGGGTATCCTTATTTAAAGATTGAAAGAATTTGGATAGGTTTTAGTTTGAAACTCAGCCGGCTTCAACAGGCCGGCTTTTTTTATTGCTTCAGAAATACTTTCCGGGTTTTTCTAAAAATCAATATCTTCGCTGAAACTGAAAATTTATACAATGAAGCTAAAAACAGTTATTTCAAGAATTGAAGAGGAGATCAGTATAAGGCAGGCGGAAGATTTTGATAACGTGGGTTTACTGTGTGGTGTTCCTGACCGAGATGTTTCAGGAATTCTGGTGTGTCACGATGCACTGGAAAATGTAGTGGAGGAAGCTATTCAGAAAAACTGTAATCTGATTGTCTGCTTTCATCCCATCATCTTTTCCGGATTGAAATCTATTACAGGAAAAAACTATGTGGAAAGAGCGGTTTTAAAAGCGATTGAAAATAAAATTGCCATTTACGCAGTACACACGGCATTCGATAATGATTTCTTCGGAGTGAATCATGGGATCTGCAGCCATCTGGGACTGAAGAATATGAAAATCCTTCAGCCTAAAGAAAATAATCTGAAGCAGCTGACGGTTTTTGTACCTTCAGAGTTTTCCGAGAAAGTAAAAGAAGCCATGTTTGCTGCAGGAGCCGGAAGTATAGGATTTTATGACGAATGCAGTTTTACGGTGAACGGAAACGGAACATTCAGACCGGTAGAGGGCTCCAATCCATTTTCCGGACAGCAGAATATCCGTGAAAATGCTGATGAAAATATGATCTCAGTTATTTTTGAAGAGTACAAACAAGGGCAGATTGTGACCGCAATGAAGCAGGCACATCCTTATGAAGAAGTAGCCCACCATATCTACAGTCTGGATAACAAAAATCATCATGCAGGACTGGGAATGTACGGAGAGCTGGACGAGCCTATGGAAGAAAAAGATTTCTTACAACTGGTGAAAGAAAAATTTGGTCTTGAAATGATCAGGCATTCCGCATTCAATAATAAAAAAATCAAAAGGGTAGGGGTTTTGGGAGGTTCCGGAGCAAGCGGGATCAGGTCTGCTTTATCCAAAAAATGTGATGCTTATCTTACCGGAGATATCAAGTACCACGATTTTTTCCTGGCAGAATCTAAAATGCTGATCTGTGATATAGGGCACTATGAATCAGAACAATTGGTTACCCAACAATTATTTGAAATTTTGTCACAAAAATTTAGTACATTTGCAATTTCAAAATCTATTGAAAAAACAAACCCAGTAAATTATTTCATTTAAATATGGCAAAAACCAACGATATTTCAGTTGAAGAAAAATTAAGAGCTTTATACGATTTACAGATCATTGATTCAAGATTGGATGAAATCCGAAATACCAGAGGAGAATTGCCAATTGAAGTTGAAGATCTTGAAATTGAGATTGAAGGACTTGAAAAAAGAGCTGAAAAATTTCATGCAGACATTAAGGATCAGGACGACCAGATCAAGACAAAGCATGAAGTAATCAACCATGCGAAAACTTTAATTGAAAAATACAAATCTCAGCAGGATAATGTAAGAAACAATAAAGAGTTTGAGGCATTAGGAAAAGAAATGGAATTCCAGGATCTTGAAATTCAGCTTGCTGAAAAAAGAATTAAAGAATTCGGAGCTAAAATTGCTCATAAAAATGAAACTTTAAGTGAACTGAATGCAAAGATAGATGATCTTAAGAATCACTTGAAATTCAAAAAAGAAGAATTAGACGGTCTGATCTCTGAAACTCAGAAAGAAGAAGAATATCTGATTGAGAAGTCTAAAGAATTTGCAAGCCAGATTGACGAAAGATTATTGGCTTCTTACAACAGAATCAGAACCAACTCTATCAACGGTCTTGCAGTAGTAGGATTGGAAAGAGGAGCTCCTAAAGGTTCATTCTTCACTATTCCACCTCAAAAGCAAATGGAAATTGCCCAGAGAAAGAAAATCATCATTGATGAGCACTCTGGAAAAATCCTTGTTGATGATGAGTTGGTAATGGAAGAAAACGAAAAAATGAAATCTGTAATTAAATTCTAATTACCGGTTTTTAAAATAACAGAACTGCTTCAGAAATGGAGCGGTTTTTTTTATATTATGGGAAGCCAAATAAAATAAATAAATCAAATCAATATTTGCTCTTAATAACTTCCCTCTTCCAGCATTTTAACATTGTATAATCTTAGAGATCAATTATTTTTAGGGACATAGCCTTCTTTTATCGTTACATTTCCGAAAGAATCTATGTAGGCAAAGGCTTCACCATAGTTTTCATAAAAAGACTGAAGGCCTACAAAATTTTTCTCAGAGGAAAGCCTGTGGCTATAAATCAGCGGGAGGATTTGTTTTCCGGTATTATCGTAAATCCCGAATTTCGATTTTTGGGCTACCAAAAAGAAATCCAGTTCCGTATTTCGAATGAAGCTGAACTGTGTAGGAATAATTTCCTTACCTCCTTTTACATCATATACTCCCCATTGTTTATTACCTGTTTCAGGGGATTTTCTGGCTACATGTACATATCCCGTCATCGCTGATTCGGTAATCATATCATAGATGTTATTGAGGATGATTTTGTAGTTATTATCCATGATTCCGTATTTTCCGTCTTTCTTAAAGTAGATAAAATGATTGGGATGGTTGGCTGACATGGAAGGCTCAAAAGTAAGGATGGGCTGATTAGAAGCAACGAAGGCTTCCGGCAGAATTTCATCATAGATAAAATCAGAAATGACTTTTCCTTCTTTCACAATGGCCAGCTTATCTTTTTTTCTTAAAAACAAGAAAGGCTCTGAATGTTGTTCAAAAGAATTTACCCAGTAAATGATCTCATCATAATCCACGTTAAAGTTTATTTTTTTTCCATCCAAGGTCATCAAATCTTCTGTCTGTTCCTTTACATCACCTGTATTGACCACTCCTTTTGCATAGTAATCAGAGGCAGCGATAAAATTATATTTAAAATCTGTAATCGGCTTAAGATCTTTGGTGAAAAGAGCTGCTTTATTATGTTGATTATGAACGACCACCGCTACATTTTTATCATTTCCTATATCATTAAAATAATGCATAGCTTCTTTTATGATGAGGTTTCCTTTCAGATCATAGGCGTATTTTTTATAATCATCGGTTCCGGCGACAAGAAACTGTGCTTTTTCCATATAATTGACATAGCTGAACTTCGCCGGAATAACCATTTTTGATGACGACAGATCATACACTCCGAATTTATTTTTATCCGCAGGGCTGGCCACCATAAAGAGGGTATTGGTGAGAGGGATAACTTTGCTAAACTTTTTAGACAGTTTATAGATATCGGGGTTATTGTCAAGAGGTGTAGTTCCCTGAAGCTTATACAGACTTTCCTTATGTTTGATCTGTTCGCCTTTTTTATTGAGATAGATAGAAGATTCTCCCTGTTTTGCCTTGAAGATAGAATCTTTAAAAATCCTTGATTCAAACTTTTCCGGTTGGATTCTTTTGGCTACAGGCAGGTATTCTTCAAACCAGAGATGGTCATAGATAAAAGGAGTTTTCGGGCTGCCGTAATAATCGGAAATGGCCCATCCTTTTTCATTTTGAAGAAGGAAATGATCATGATAGCCGGGAAGTCCGGTCCAGGTATTATAGATTCCTCGGATTTGTTTATATTCATTTTTAAGGATCTCTTTCCCATAAAGGTCTATTACTCCAAGCTTATTGTCTTTAACGGTTCCTGCATAAATTAAAAGCGGATTAAGGCTGATCGTATCGAACTTTCCTATACCGTCATAGCCTTTTTCTTTTTTCAGCTTTACATACTCGGATTGGAGAAGAGTTCCGGTTTTATCGGTCTGAAGCTTTTTTTGTGAAGCCAGAGGAACAGATAAACATAAAAATGCAAGCAAGGAACTTTTAAAATGGGTATAATGTGTAAACATGGTTATATTTTCTGAAATCAAAGGTTCAAAGATAAAGAAATCTTATGCTGTTTTAATACAAAATAAAAACCGCTTCAGTTGAAGCGGTTTCTTTATCATTCATGATGCTCATACATTTTATTGTAGAGATCAATAAATTTTTCTTTAATGGCTTTTCTTTTCAGCTTCAGGGTAGGAGTAAGCAGACCTCCGTCAATGCCCCAAACTTCAGGAGTGAGCTCAATTTTTTTGATCTTTTCCCAGTTTCCAAGATGTTCGTTGATGCCGTCTATTTCTTTTTCAATTCTTGCTTTCAGTTCAGGGCTTTTAGCAATTTCTGCCGGAGTAGAACCAATATTTAAATTATTTCTCATCGCCCAGTTCTTGGCAAACTCGAAATCTGGCTGTACCAATGCGCATGGCATTTTCTCACCATCACCTACCACCATGATCTGCTCGATGAATTTAGAAGCTTTGGCTAAATTTTCAATGGTTTGAGGAGCAATATATTTACCTCCGGATGTTTTAAACATCTCTTTTTTACGATCTGTGATCTGAAGGAAACCTTCACTGTCGATGTGGCCAATATCTCCGGTTTTAAAGAATCCGTCATCGGTAAAGGCTTCTTTGGTCATCTCTTCATTTTTGAAATATCCTTTGAAGACAGAAGGTCCTTTTACCGTAATTTCACCATCTTCCTGGATCTTTACCTGTAGATTATCCAACGGAGGGCCTACCGTTCCGATTTTCATTTTATTCACACTGTTTACAGAGATTACAGGAGACGTTTCCGTTAAACCATATCCTTCCAGAATCGGAATTCCGGCGTTCTGGAACATCAGATTTAATCGTGTAGATAAAGCTGCAGAACCAGAAACCAATGTAATGATCTCACCTCCCAAACCTTCTCTCCACTTAGAAAATACCAGTTTGTCAGCAATGATCTGCTGTAATCCGGAAGGCTTGGAAACTTCCTTCTTTTTATTGATAAGATTCAGCGCCCAGAAAAATATTTTTGATTTAAGACCGCCGGCTGAAGACCCTGTATTATAGATTTTGTCGTATACTTTTTCAACCAGTCTTGGCACTACGCTCATGTAATGAGGCTTCACTTCTTTCACGTTTTCCCCCATCTTATCGATGCTTTCTGCAAAGTATACGGAGAAACCGTTGTATTGGAAAAGATAGAAAAGCATTCTTTCAAAAATATGACAGATCGGAAGAAAGCTCAGAACTCGGGTATCCTTATAATCTAAACTTTTTTTCTTAGGAATTCTCGGAACAGAACCTAAAACATTGGAAACAATATTGTGGTGGGTAAGCATTACCCCTTTTGGTCTTCCCGTCGTTCCGGAAGTATAAATAATAGTCGCCAGATCCTCAGCGTTGATCGCATTGGAAAGATCCTCAACTTCAATTTGTGTTGAATCATCTTCACCAAGATCCAGAATTTCTCTCCAGTTAGCTGCTCCGCTTATCGTATCGAAAGTGAAGATCCCCTGTAGAGTAGGAATGTTATGTTTTACCTTCATTACCTTAGCAAGAAGCTCTTTATCTGAGACAAAACAGTATTGTATTTCGGCATTATTAAAGATGAATTCGTAATCTTCAGGAGAAATACTCGGATAAACAGGTACGGAAACTACCCCGATCTGGGATAGTCCGAAATCCATAATCGCCCATTCCGTACGGGAATTTGTTGTGATCAAAGCAATTTTGTCACCAGGTTTTATACCCAGCTTCAGAAGCCCCCTGGATATCTTGTTGCCTTCATTGATAAACTCCTGTGTTGAAGTTTTTTTCCATTCACCCTGATATTTGGTCACAAACATATCCGTTTTAGGAAATTTTTCTAAAGCGTAATGTGGAATATCGAATAATCTCTTTATCGTCATGATTTTTTAAGTAATATTTAAAGAAATCTAAATATAAGCATTTTTTTTAATTGCAGATAGCAGAAACGACTAATTGAAAATTAATTGAATGCCTGCCATAATATATAAATCCGTAAAGCTTCTTCAGGATCTCAGGAATATTAAAAACACAGTTTCATCTTTTTTACAGATTTCTAATTACCGATTCTATTTTCAGATTTCGCCAAAAAGTGTAAATTTACGGCTATCTAATTATTATTTTTTATGGACTTTAATTTATCCGAAGAACAGCTGATGATTCAGCAGGCTGCAAGAGATTTTGCGCAAAACGAACTATTACCTGAAGTTATTGAAAGAGACCGCGACCAGAAATTCCCTACAGAACAGGTGAAGAAAATGGGTGAAATGGGACTTTTAGGAATGATGGTGGATCCTAAATACGGTGGTGCAGGTATGGACAGCGTTTCTTACGTTCTGGCAATGGAGGAGATCGCAAAAATAGATGCTTCTGCAGCAGTGGTAATGTCTGTAAACAATTCATTGGTATGTGCAGGTCTTGAAAAGTTTGCTTCTGAAGAGCAGAAAGTAAAATATCTTACGCCTCTTGCAAGCGGACAGGTAATTGGTGCTTTTGCATTATCTGAGCCTGAAGCGGGTTCTGATGCGACTTCTCAGAAAACAACAGCTGAAGATAAAGGAGATTACTATCTTTTAAACGGGATTAAAAACTGGATTACGAATGGTGGAACTGCTTCTTACTATATCGTCATTGCACAGACAGATCCTGAGAAAAAACATAAAGGAATCAACGCTTTCATCGTAGAAAGAGGTTGGGAAGGTTTCGAGATCGGAGCAAAAGAAGATAAACTGGGAATCAGAGGAAGTGATACGCACTCTTTGATCTTCAACAACGTAAAAGTTCCGAAAGAAAACAGAATCGGTGAAGACGGTTTCGGATTCAACTTTGCAATGGCAGTACTTAACGGAGGAAGAATTGGTATTGCTTCTCAGGCTTTAGGAATTGCATCAGGAGCTTATGAACTGGCTTTAAAATATGCAAAAACAAGAAAAGCTTTCAAAACAGAAATCATCAACCACCAGGCAATTGCTTTCAAATTAGCAGATATGGCTACTCAGATCACGGCAGCAAGAATGTTATGTTTCAAAGCTGCTTGTGAGAAAGATGCAGGAAAAGATATCTCTGAAAGTGGTGCAATGGCAAAATTATACGCTTCTCAGGTGGCTATGGATACTACCATTGAAGCTGTACAGATTCACGGTGGATACGGATACGTAAAAGAATACCACGTAGAAAGACTGATGAGAGATGCGAAGATTACGCAGATCTATGAAGGTACTTCTGAGATCCAGAAAATTGTGATCTCCAGAAGCATCGCAAAATAAAAATAACATCAACACACTGCTTATGAAAAAATCTTTGTGGATCACCCTCGGAGTTGTCCTTTTGCTGATAGGAGTATTTGTATGGTATAAATTTTTCTTCGTTTTCGGAGAAGGAGTAAAGTCCGGATATCTGAATTACGCCATGAAAAAAGGCTATGTCTTCAAAACCTATGAAGGAAAGCTGATTCAGGAAGGATTCGGAAGAGGAAAAACAGGCACGGTAACGAGCTATGAGTTTGAATTTTCTGTAGAAGATCCTGAAATTTTCAAGCAATTGGAAACCAACAGCGGAAAAACTTTTGATCTTCATTATAAGGAATACAACGGAACGCTTCCGTGGAGAGGAAATACAAAGTTTATTGTAGATAAAGTAGTGAATATGAAATAAAATGAAAGGCTCCTGAAAGGGAGCCTTTGCATTACAAACCACTTTTTATAATATATTTATAGTTTACCCCGATTATGAGAACAGGGTAAACCCAATATTTGAAACAGATCATAAAATATTATTGTTTGTTTCAACATCATTTTATGAATAGTTAAATATAGAAAGAACAGACTGTACGGATCGCTGATTTTTATTAAAATAATATTAAAAAATACAGGAGCTGAAATACACTTGAAATTTACGATCATAAACAATAAAAAATCCGCCTCAGTGGACTGCCCCCAAAAAGTTAGACACTTTTTAGGGGCATTTTTTTATGTATAGAAAAGAAAAATTTAGCGTTGCTTTCAAATTAGAATGTATTAATCTTCACAAAAACTCTTATCGTTCGATTGAATCTATAGCAACAGAGAAAGGATTTAATGAAAGCAATCTGCGCAAATGGATTGGTTTTTATAACAAGTACGTAATCTCGGGGCTACAACCGAGAAAAAACAAGAGCTATTCCCTGAATTTTAAGGTTAAAGTTCTAAAAGCCATCGAAACAGAACATATCTCCCAAAGGGAAGCATGTATCCGATTCGATATCGCAGCTCAGTCTAGCGTGTTGAATTGGCAAAGGGATTACGAAAAAAGTGGTATTTTAGGGTTAAAGAACAAACCCAAAGGAAGACCCTGCATTATGAGTGATCACAAGCGTAAGAAAAGAAAGTCCGATAAGCCATTGACCAGAGAAGAAGAACTTTTATTGGAAAACGAAAGGCTTCGAGCTGAAATTGATTTTCTAAAAAAGTTAGACGCCTTAACTCTCAAAAAGAACAAGCAGAGGCCATCGAAGGATTAAGGCGAAAATATGACCTGTCACTCCTGCTGGATTGTACAGGTATGGCCAGAAGCAGTTTCTATTACCATCAGAAAGCTCTTGATAAAAAAGATAAATATGGAGAAGTAAAAACTTTGATAAAACAGATTTATCATAGGCATAAAGGCCGGTTTGGATACCGTCGTATTACTTTGATTATGAAACAGCAAGGAATTGTAATTAATCATAAAACGGTCTTAAGACTGATGAAGACCCTAGGATTGAAAAGTATCGTTAGGGTTAAAAAATACAGATCTTACCGGGGAGAGCAAGGCAGGATAGCACCAAATATTCTGGAGAGGAACTTTAAGGCAGATCAGCCAAACAGAAAATGGGCCACTGATGTGACAGAATTTAACGTCTCGGGCAGTAAATTGTATCTTTCGCCGATAATTGATCTTTACAATGGCGAGATTATCAGTTACGATCTCTCGGAAAGGCCTGCCTTTGCACAGGTTGTAAATATGCTCAAAAAAGGGCTCAGAAAAATCAAGAATACTGAAAACCTCATTATCCACTCTGATCAAGGCTGGCAATATCAGATGAAAGCCTATCAGCATCTGTTAAAAGAAAAAGGCATTATCCAAAGTATGTCCCGCAAAGGAAACTGCCTGAATAATGCGGTAATAGAAAACTTCTTTGGAACTTTAAAATCTGAAATGTTCTATACTAAGAAATTTAAAACCATTGATGAGCTCAAAAAAGAAATAAAGAAGTATATCAATTACTACAATAACGACAGGATAAGACTTAATCTAAAAGGAAAGAGTCCGGTACAGTACCGAACTCTTTCATATAATAATATTGTTTAATTTTGTCTAAACTTTTGGGTGCAGTCTACAGGAGACGGACTATAAAAATCTAATGTGAATTGTTATCAGGAATATTTTTGTTTCTCTTTTTATAAAAATAATATCCGATACCGGCAATAAGGAACAGTGGCCATAGTGGGAGAAGGAAAAGGAAAATAGAAGTAATCACATTCCAGCCTGAAGAAATAGCTGCCATTGATTTCCCTCCGAAAGTTTCAGATTCTTTCCCATAGGCTTTATCAGTAAGTGTTACTGCAATAGTACATATCGTATTATCTGAGTAATGATCTCCGGAAGCCTGGATGTTTTTACTTTCAATCGTTCCAATATTACTTAGATCATCCATCAGATTATCAAAATTCCGGATAGGCACCTTGATTTCCATATAATATGATTTCTCGTTGGCTTCTTCAGAAGATTGTCTGTCTGAGTATTCAGAAGCAACATAAGAGAGCGCTTCACTTTTTACAAAACCGTTGTTTTTTATCGTTTCTTCTTTAATAACATCTTTTATCGTTTCAGTATTATCAGCTGTTATGGACAGTTCTCCGGATTTCACCAGTCTGTTTTTTACAGCCAGCTCATAACTGTCGTTTTTAGGTTTGTCTTTGTATACAACTTTGGTTTCTTTAATTACTTTTGGAGCCGGTACATTCACTACAATCTTCTCAGATTTCTTTTCCGTGGAATCTTTTTTCTCCGTTTTAGATGTCAGTTTTGCAGACGCGATTTTATCTGATAAAGAATCTACTGTTTTTGCTGTATTTTCTATTTTCTGCTGAATATCCTCCTTGGTATCGTCAAAATCTTTTA
The DNA here is from genome assembly GCF_009602705.1 of Chryseobacterium vaccae. NCBI lineage: Bacteria > Pseudomonadati > Bacteroidota > Flavobacteriia > Flavobacteriales > Weeksellaceae > Chryseobacterium > Chryseobacterium vaccae. The sequence continues at coordinate 4,902,922 of NZ_VSWH01000001.1, forward strand.
TTCTTACATTGGCAGAATCCATAAGCTTTCCAGCTTCATTACTTATTGAGTTAGCTGTTTCTGTCATTGCTGAAGCAGTACTGTCTGCTGAATGAACAGCACCTTCTATTTTTGATTGTGCCGTTTCTCCCTTTTTACAGGTAATAAATGTCAGAGATATTGCTGCTAGTAATATGAACTTTTTCATAATAGTAATTTTTTGATGAAGTAAAATTAAGACCGGATCTTTTGTAGCGCTTGTAAATAGAATGTATTATACTGGTAAAATTTCAATATTCAGATTTTCAGCACTTTGTATTTGTTTTACAAAAGATTTACAAAGCTGCCGGATGGAAAAAAGATTAAGAAAATTACATGTTGTAATAAAAGACCTGTCCAATCTGCCAGATTCGCGAGAGAAAAACCAATCTATTTATATGTTGGAAAGCGCAAAGCCGCAAGGACTTTAAACTATCATGCTGCTTTTAAGGCGTAAAAAAAATCAAAGATTTTTAGCAAAGATTTAGGCTTGATTATGTGGTATACAATTTTATCGGAGATAATCTTGCACCTTATTTTAGATGGTATAAAAAATAAATTGTGTCCTTTAGTTTCCCAACAAAACAAAAAATCCGCAGAAAATTTCTACGGATTACTATGTTTTAGCTTTTTAAAGCTTTATTTAACTATTCTGAAATTCACTGATGAAATGCAGTTTCACATTCGGGAATTTCTCCTGCGTCATATGAATAGTGAATGAAGAATCAGCAAGGAATACCAGCTGGTTGTACTTATCTCTCGCAAGGAATCTTTGTTTTAATCTCGCAAACTCTTTAAATTCTTCAGATTTTTCATCTGCTTCTACCCAGCATGCTTTGTGCATTGAAAGCGGTTCATAGGTACATTTTGCTCCATATTCATGTTCCAGACGGTACTGGATTACCTCGTACTGAAGGGCACCTACTGTTCCGATGATCTTTCTGCCGTTCATTTCTAAGGTAAATAACTGGGCTACACCTTCATCCATCAACTGATCAATACCTTTGGAAAGCTGTTTGGCTTTCAGCGGATCGTTGTTGTTGATATAACGGAAATGCTCAGGAGAGAAGCTAGGAACACCTTTAAAGCTTAGCTTTTCACCACCGGTTAATGTATCCCCGATTCTGAAACTTCCTGTATCATGAAGACCTACAATATCGCCCGGGAAACTTTCATCTACCACTTCTTTTTTGTCGGCAAAGAATGCGTTTGGAGAAGAGAACTTCATTTTTTTTCCTTCTCTTACCAATAAATAATTTTCATTTCTTTTGAATGTTCCGGAAACAATTTTTACGAAAGCAAGTCTGTCCCTGTGCTTAGGATCCATATTCGCGTGGATCTTGAAAACGAATCCTGTGAAGGTATTTTCTTCAGGCTTCACAATACGGGTATCACTTTCCTTAGGCTGCGGCATCGGCGCAATTTCAATAAAGGCATCCAGAAGTTCACGCACTCCGAAATTATTTAAAGCAGAACCAAAGAAAACAGGCTGTAAATCACCTTTCATATAATCTTCACGGCTGAATTCCGGGTATACGGATTGTACCAGTTCAAGCTCATCCCTTAATGTTTGAGCGGCTTTTTCCCCGATTACCTCATCAATAGAAGGATCATTAATGTCGTCAAACTTTATCGTTTCACCAACCTTCTGCTTCTTTTCTTCCAAAAACAGCTGAATGTTGTTTTCCCAGATATTATAAATTCCCTGGAAGTCACTTCCCATACCAATCGGAAGGGAAAGCGGAACAACACTTAATCCCAGTTTTTGTTCTACTTCATCCAGAAGATCGAAAGCATCCTTACCCTCACGGTCAAGCTTGTTGATGAAAACCAGCATAGGAATATTTCTCATTCTGCACACCTGAACAAGTTTTTCAGTCTGCTCTTCGACCCCTTTTGCAACGTCAATAACAACAATTACAGAATCTACGGCAGTTAAGGTTCTGTAGGTGTCTTCAGCAAAGTCTTTGTGACCAGGAGTATCCAGAATATTAATCTTATGGCCTTTATATTCAAATGCCAATACGGAAGTTGCTACAGAAATTCCTCTCTGTCTTTCAATTTCCATAAAGTCGGAGGTGGCTCCTTTTTTTATTTTATTGGATTTTACCGCACCTGCTTCCTGAATAGCACCCCCAAAAAGAAGAAGCTTTTCAGTAAGAGTTGTTTTTCCGGCATCCGGGTGGGAGATAATCCCAAAGGTTTTTCTTTTTTGTATTTCTTTGATTAAGTCTGACATATCGTATTTTGAAGTTACAAAAATCGTGATTTTTTACGAGGTTTTCAAATCTGATGAACTTCTATTTTGAAAATAAACCTATAAATAAGTAAAATACATAGATTAAACCGATAACAATGGCAAAAGCTACCATTGTTATTATCCATTCAAATTTTCCAAATTTTGGGGAAGGAGGGGGTTCCGGTGTCAGATAATATTCTTCCAAAGTCCGACTGTTTATTTTAAGATCAGGCCGGAAAGTCTGTACACCCAGCAGGAAATGCCGGTAAAGCTCATATTTATTTTTGAAACTATAATAATTGTTATTGAAACTGATCTGGCTCATTACCGTTCCTCCGGATTTATCATACTTAAAAACAAGGAGCGAGTGTGTGAAATACGGCTGATAACCGGTTCTGCTGCTTACATCAGAAAGATACCTGTCGTTGGATGAACAGAGGTCAGAATATTGTAAAGAGGAAATAAGTCTGTTTTCAACATTATACATACCTATTCCTTTTTCATCTACAACCACTCTGTGGTAATCATTTTTTCTGCCTTTGGTCATGTAGATTATAAGAAATACAGAAACAGCAATAAGGACAATTCCTGCAATAAGGAGAATAAAAAACTGATCTGGCTTGTTATAAAGGTAACTGGTAAATCCATAGTCCAAGACTTCATAAAAAAGGGTAAGTATCACAACAGCGGTTGCAATAATCACGGCCCAGACAAGGGCGATTCCCAAATAAGTCAGCGGCCGGTTGATTTCCGATTCCAGAGTGGCAAACTTTTCCTGCATAATTAATCCATTAAGTGAATACCATCACCAGCCAGATCAATAATCCGGCAGTTAAAAATACAGCTAAAAACATCAGAAGCAAAAGCGAGGTTGAGCTTTTATCAAATACCTGCCAGGTTTCTTTGTCAATTGAATAATCCCGGAAAACCTTCGGATCAATCTTCAGATCCGGCCGGAATGTTGAAATTCCTTTCAGAAAGTGAGCATACAAATGATAACGGTTGTTTACAACATGCATAGGCAGGCTCATTTCGATCTGTTTCACCACATGATCTGCCTTTTCATCCTGTACATGAAATTCAAGAAGGGATTTTAAGCCTTTAGAAGTACTGATGGTGGTAATATCAAAATCCCGGCCTGAAGAAACAAGCTGGGTGTATAATATTCTGGTCACAACCTCATTATGGGCATTGTAATGGAAGAGACCACTATCATCAATCACAATTTTATTAGCCATCTTTTTTCTTTTCATACCATAAAACCAGACAGAAGGAGCCCAGATAAAACATAAAATCAGAAGACAGATGATTATCGGAACTGTTGTATTTTCCCATCCTCTTTTATAAATTCCATAAACAGGAAGTGCTCCGAAAATAACAAAACAGAATAGAAGAAGTCCATACAGAAGCCCGTTGACAAGCCACGTCGTCAATACACTGATTTTGGATTCAACTGCCGGGAAAAGTTTTTTCTGGTTCATTTTTCACTATGCTTCTCAAGAACAGACGAAAATAAGTATTTCCTTTTTTAGTTGCTTAAGGGTGGCAAAAAAATTATCTTTGTTTTTATTAAATTTTTTACAGAAATAGAATGGAAAATAGCAGATATCCGAAGTATACTTTCACATGGATCGGAGGTCTTGTTTTACTGGCAGGATTATTTATAGGGACAATGTCTGTTTCTTTTTTTAATCTTTTTTGGAAAATAGTTTTCAAAGAAAACCTGGAACTTAAAGAATGGTACCTTATGATAACCAATGCAGTCGGTTTTCTGACAGCAATCGCTTTCTTTGATTTTTTTATTGTAAGACCTTCCACGGGAAAGAAGCTTAATTTTAATTTTTCCACAACCAACTTCTATACTTACGTTCTGATTTTTCCTATGATGATCGGAATGATGTTCATTGCAGAATTTACCACTTCACTTATTCCTACAACAGGTCCGTTTTGGGGAGAATACTATGAATTTTTCTCTCAGTTGATGAACCAGCTTACTTTTGAACCCATCATGATGATCATTATGACGGTCATCATGGCTCCTATTTTTGAAGAAATTATCTTCAGGGGGATTATTCAGAAAGGATTGATGAATAAAGGAGTAAACCCTAAAAGAGCTATCTTTTATGCTTCAGTAATTTTTGGCCTGGTTCATGGAAACCCATGGCAGTTTGTAGGGGCAGTGCTTCTGGGATGCGTTCTGGGATTGGTGTATTATAAAACAAAATCATTGCTGCTGCCTATGCTGCTGCATGCTTTTAACAACCTGTGTTCATCACTGCTTATAACCTATACTAAAAATGAAAGCTTTGCAGAAGCATTTAAAATCCCGGAATGGGTAATACTTATGGTGGGAATCGTGTTGTTTTCACTATTTTACTATCTTTTTACAAAAAAATATAAAGTACATTACGCTGAAATTTAATAGGCAGAGAGAATCGGGAAAAAGAAAATTAAGTAAAAATGAATATAGATATGGAATTATTGGTTGCTACACACAACGAGCATAAAAAAGAAGAGATCCAGCAAATTCTGGGAAATGATTTTACAGTAAAAAGCCTTACGGATTATGCTATTCATGAGGAAATTATAGAGGACGGCGACTCGTTTAGCGCCAATGCTCTGATCAAAGCAAAATATTGTTTTGAAAAAACAGGGATTCCAAGTCTGGGAGATGATAGCGGACTGGCTGTTGAAGCACTGGACGGCAGACCCGGAATTTTTTCAGCCCGTTATGCAGGAGACCATGATTTTGCTAAAAATATAGAAAAAGTTTTAAGTGAGTTAGAAGGAACAGAAAACAGAAAAGCTTATTTTATCACAGTTCTTTGTTATTATGACGAAAATGGAGCTAAATATTTCGAAGGAAAAGTTCATGGAAATCTGTTAACAGAAAATAAAGGACATAAAGGATTTGGATATGATCCGATCTTCGTTCCTGAAGGATACGACAGAACCTTTGCTGAAATGAATCCTGAAGATAAAAATAAAATAAGCCACCGCAAACAGGCTTTGGATCTGTTTCTGGATTTTTTAAAAGTAAAAGATTAATATCAGATCTTTAAGATAATGCTGGCTGATAATATACAATTCCCTTCCATTGGTGGGGAATTTCCTTTTTTTATGGAGCCGGGAAATATAAAAACACAGAAGTATCATGATAAAGAATTATTTTTCGATTTTCTTGTCGTACATTTGTTTATAATAAACTATTGATTTGAGTACTTATTTAACGATATTAGGCTTTAATTCGGCAATTCCTACCATTAATTCTTCACCCACAGCCCAGCTGCTGGAAATAGAAGAAAGACATTTCCTGATTGATTGCGGGGAAGGAACACAGGTACAGCTGAGAAAAGCCAAAGCAAGGTTTTCAAAGATCAACCATATTTTTATTTCGCATCTTCACGGTGATCATTGTTTTGGGCTGCCGGGATTGATTGCTTCATTCCGTTTGCTTGGGAGAGAAAATCCCCTCCATGTTTATGGCCCGAAAGGAATCAAGAAGATGCTGGAAACTATTTTTCAGATTACAGAAACCCATCGTGGTTTTGAAGTCGTATATCATGAACTGGATAAAGACTATTCAGAAAAAATTTATGAAGACAACAGGGTAGAGGTATACACCATTCCTTTAGACCACAGAATCTATTGTAATGGCTATCTTTTCAGGGAAAAACCGAAAGAAAGACATCTGAATATGAAGGAAATTGCCAAATACAGTGAAATAGAAACCTGTGATTATCATAATCTCAAAGCAGGAAAAGATTTCGTGCTTAGTGATGGATATGTTCTTAAAAACGAAGTGCTTACTGTAGATCCTGCTCCTCCGGTTTCTTACGCATTCTGCAGCGATACCCGTTATCTGGAAAGTGTGATTCCGATCATTAAAAATGTAACGGTTCTTTACCATGAATCTACCTTCCTTCACGATCTGAAAGAAATGGCAGATTATACAGGACATTCTACAGCATTGGAAGCTGCAATGATTGCTCAGAAAGCGCAGGTAGGAAAATTAATTTTGGGACACTTTTCCAACAGATATGCTGATCTGACAGTATTTACCGATGAGGCAAGAGCTGTTTTTCCAAATTCTTTTCTGCCAAAAGCGCTGGAAAGCGTAAAAATTTAAGATCAGTATGCTGAATTTTGAAGAGTTAAAAAGTTTTTTAGACGAAAAGGCAGACCGTTATAACACTACCGATTTTATAGAAAATGATCCTATACAGATTCCGCACCGTTTTTCTTTAAAACAGGATGTAGAAATTGCAGGATTTCTGGCAGCAACCATCTCTTGGGGAAACCGGAAATCAATCATTAAATCGGCGGAAAAGATGCTTGAAATCATGGGGAATTCTCCATATGATTTCGTCATCAGCCACACAGAGAAAGATCTGGAAAGTTTTCAGGATAAAAGTATTCACAGAACGTTCAATGGTGAAGATTTTGCTTATTTCATCCGACAGTTCCGCAGGATTTATAAAGAAAATGAAAGCCTGGAAAATCTGTTTATGCTGAAAGATCAGGAAACCAGTTTTCTGCATGCCATCGAAAGATTCAGACATGGATTTCTTGAAACAGAGAAGCACCGAAGTCATAAGCATATCAGTTCACCTTATAAAAACTCTTCCGCTAAAAGAATCATTATGTTTCTGAGGTGGATGGTGAGAAAAGATAAACATGGCGTAGATTTTGGAATATGGGAAAATATCGATCAGAAATATCTGTCTATTCCACTGGATGTCCATACCGGAAATATTTCGAGGAAACTGGAGTTAATCCAGCGGACACAAAATGACTGGAAAACAGTTGCAGAGTTAGATACTGCTGTCAGAAAATTTGATGAAAATGATCCCGCCAAATATGATTTTGCTTTATTTGGACTGGGAGTGACCAAAGAACTTTTATAAACGAAAAAGGATGAAGAAATACGGTGAAAAAACAGAGGTTTTAGAAAAAATTGCAAACGGAATTACATGGTGGATAGGTTCTATTCCGTCACTGATTGCTCATACCTTATTTTTTGTGATCTCCTTCCTCCTGCCACTGCTTCATCTGGTTGAATTTGATAAAATGCTGCTGATTCTTACCACAGTGGTTTCTTTAGAGGCTATTTATCTGGCTATTTTCATTCAGATGTCTGTAAATAAAAGTCATGAAAAAATAGAAGATATCCAGGAAGATATTGAGGATATTCAGGAGGATATTGAAGAGATCAGTGAAGATATCGAGGAAATCAGCGAAGACATTGAAGAGATCAACGAAGATATTGAAGATATTCAGGAAGACATTGAAGAAATTAATGAAGATGAAGAAGATGAAGACCACAATGAAAGAGCGAAAAATGTGATGCTCAAAAGCAATGTAAGTTCAAATAAAAATGAGATTAAAGCATTAAAAGATATTATTGCCCAGCTTCAGAATGAAATTGAAGATCTGAAGAAAGATTAACCGCTTGGGTAAATCTCAGTAATGATAAATGATAAACAGGCCTCTAGACGGGTCTGTTTTTTTTGTTTTCTGATTTTAAAAAATAATCTCTACTAAATTTGTGGAATATTTAGTAATATAAGATATTAGGTGATAAGTTGTTAAAAAAAGCAAACGAAATCCACTTAAATGTGATATAGTTCAAATATTTTGCTAAATTTGGACAAACAAGAATAAAATGTTAGGCTATAGATTAAAAAAATACTTTTTATTTTCGGTATTGCTATTCATATCTGCCGGTGCTTTTGGACAAAATTTACGTAAAAATCCTGCAAAAAAGCAACTTTCAGCAGAAAGTAAGAAAGCAGGCGCATTTATAGATGTAAATGTACCTACTTATGCTCCTTCAGGGTATACCATAGAGGATCTTGTAAAGAAAGTACTGATTGCAGGAGGTTCGCAGTGCGCTGTGCCGAATGTAACCAATGTAACGGTTTCCCCTAATCAGCTGCCCACAGATGCAGACAGAGCATGGGGATATTTTCACAAAGGAACGACCAATTTTCCTTTTACGGATGGTCTTGTTCTCGTTGCCGGAAAAGCAAGAAAAGCAGGGAACGGTCCTGAATCCGGTGTGTTATCGGATGAAGTTGCAGGAGGGGGATTGAATGATCCGGACCTTGTAGCTGCTGTTAATCCTCCTGTTGATCTTAAAGATGTGGTAACGGTAGAATTTGATTTCGTCCCCAACAGCACTCAGGTAAAATTTAATTATCTTTTTGCTTCAGAAGAATATACAAGCGGATATCCTTGTGGGGATTTTGCAGACAGCTTTGCGCTTCTTCTTAAAAAAGCAGGAGATCCTACGTATACCAACCTTGCCATTCTTCCCAACGGAGGGGGGCCTGTAAGTGTAACCAATATCGTTCCGGAAGGAGTTGGATGTGATGATGAAACAAAGAACGAAGAATATTTCGCAGGCTTGAATAACCCTTCAATAGAAACCAACTTTATTGGAAGAACCATTTCTCTTAAGGCGACTGCTACCGTTATTCCGGGGCAGACGTATCACTTTAAACTGGTTTTGGCCGATGCGTCAGATCAAAGATATGATTCCGCTGTATTTATTCAGGGTGGCTCTTTTGATATCGGGATGACCATTGTTGACGAAAACGGAAATCCGCTTGGAGAAACAATCAACATGTGTGATAATACTCCACGGACTCTAAAAGCACAGGTGGTAGCAGCTCCGGGAACAACTTATAGATGGTATAAGGATGGAGATTTCATTCCTTATGCAACCAATCCTACCTATGTAGCAACTTCACCCGGAACTTACGAAGTCAGAACCTATGTAGGGACTACAGAATGCCAGAAAGCAAGTATTATCATTGTTGGCGGAACTTCCCCTCTCGTACAGAGTGCTACCATGAAACTTTGTGCGACTCCTACTGCGAGTACTTTTAATCTGGAAGATGCCAAACCTCTGATCAGTACTACGGCTGGAGCTACATACCGTTTTTATGCCAGCCAGACCGATGCAGCAGCTCAGAATAACAATTATATTACCAATCTTACAAACTATAACGGAACCGATAATCAGGTGATCTATGTTGTGGTGAAAAATGGAGGATTCTGCAGTAAAACGGCTACCCTTACTTTAAGACGGGAAGAAACACCGGTAGTTCAGCTTGATGCTCCAAAAGTAAAAATATGTGCCGGAGAAACTTTAGTTCTTACTGCTTCCGGAGGAGTGACTTACCAATGGGATGATACCTCGTCAAAAGTAGGTGTAAGAACAGTAAGCCCAACACAAACCACTACGTATACAGTGTATGCAATTGGTGCTCAGGGTTGTAAATCATTGCAGCCTGCCAGAATAACCATTGAAGTAGTTCCGGCTATTGTTTCCACCTTAAAAGGCGGTCATATTTGCGTAGGTGATATGATTCTTCTTGATGCAGGTGCCGGTCCCGGATATACCTATGAGTGGAATACAGGAGAAACCACACGGGCAATTACGGTAGGGACGCCTGGAGAATATACGGTAAAGATCAGCAATGGTGTATGTTCTAAAGAATTTAAAGCCCAGGTAATTCGTGCAGTAGTGCCGCAGATTATCAAAGTAGATTATAACGACAGCGGAACGATGGTTCTTACCGCGAGCAATCCAAGTAATGGAACATTAGAGTATTCAGTAGACAATGGCTTTACATGGCAGTCTTCCAATGTCTTTACCAATGTTCCTAAAAACAAAGTAATTACCATCCGTGTTAAGGTGAAAAATACAAGCTGTGAAGGATATTTAGAGTACTTTACATTTGTCATGAAGAATGTAATCACACCTAACGGAGATAAAGTGAACGATATCATAGACTTCAGCGGAGTGAGTGATTATAAAGACTTCAAAGGATTTGTTTTTGACCGCTACGGAAGAGAAGTGTTTAAAGCAGAGAAAATAAGAACCTACTGGGATGGTTATTTCCAGGGGAAACGTCTTCCTACCGCTTCTTACTGGTATCAGGTGACCTTTGAGGATCCTGCAAGCAAGCAGCTAACCGTGAAAACAGGCTGGATCCTGCTTAAGAATATCGAGTAATAACATGTTTTATATATACAGAAGCTGGCTAATATGCCAGCTTTTTTTATGGATTTCAAAATAAAGGAAGTTTTTATTGTAAAATAAATAAAAATGTATTAATGATAATGTAAGTTGTATTCGATGAAGTTTAAATTAAAAAAAATAGTATTTTTGTTTAAAATAATATAAAATGTTAAATAGGAGAAGCAGAAATTTATTTTTGGCATTATTTTTTGCATTAATAGGAAGCTTTGTCTTTTCTCAGACCAGAAAAGGAGTGGGCGTTGCCAACCGGCCTTCTGCAGCGTCCAAGAAAGCAGGAGCTTTTATTGATGTAAATACGCCCAATTATCCTGAGTCCAGCTTTGGTATTGCACAGCTGGTAAAAGATGTATTGATATCCGGCGGAGCCTGTTCAACTTCTAACGTAAGCAACGTTAATGTTTCTCCGAATTTATCTGCAACCAATGCTAACCGCAGCTGGGGATATTTTAATAAAGCAACTACCAATTTTCCTTTTGCAAAAGGGATTATTCTTTCTACAGGATTTGCAGCAAGGGCTGGTAATGACTTTCAGCTTACGCTGGAAGATCAGCTATCTACAATGGGGGATGCGGATCTGGCAGCAGCTTTAAATGTTCCGAACAATGCTCTGAAAGATGCTACTTATATAGAATTCGATTTTGTACCCACTACTACAGAGGTAAAGTTCAGATATTTATTTGCTTCTGCCGAGTATCAGGGGAATTTTCCATGTCAGATTACCGATGGTTTTGCTTTATTGCTGAAAAAGGCAGGTGATCCTACCTATACCAATCTCGCTGTACTTCCCAATAATGCGGGGGCTGTGAGTGTTACCAATATTGTTCCTGCTGATTTTTACTGCGGACCTAAAAATGCAGCTTATTTCGGAGGATTGAATACTGCTCAGATTGAAACCAATTTTAAAGGACGTACCGTTCCTTTAACGGCTACGGCAACTGTAATACCAGGGCAAAGCTATCATTTCAAAATGGTTCTGGCAGATTATACGGATTACCGGTATGATTCTGCTGTTTTTCTGGAAGCTGGATCATTTGATATTGGGGTGAGCATTTTAGACCCTACAGGAGTTCAGCTTCCTGCTTCGGTTAATATGTGTGATAATGCTCCTCAGACTTTCACAGCTTCTGTGCAGGCACCTAATGTAACCTATCAGTGGTATCTGGGCAATGATCCGATTCCCGGAGCAACCAATCCCAGCTATACCGCTACACAACCCGGAGTATATAGTGTAAAAGTATATGTTCAGGGGAATACCTGTCCGGGAACTGCAACGATAACCGTTGTAGGCGGAACTTCTCCTACAGTGCAGAATGCTACGCTAACAGCCTGTTATGGACCGGGGAATGTCACATTTAATCTGCCTTCAGCGCAACCTTCTATCAGTGGAACTCCGGGTGCAACCTTTTCCTATTATGTAAACCAGGCTGATGCGGTTGCCGGAAATGCCAGCACAATTCCAAGTCCGGCTACGTACTCCAGCGCAGGAGGACAAACGGTATACGTCCGGGTAATGAATGGTTTTTGCTCAAAAATAGCAGAATTACAACTGGTAAAAGCTCCGCAGATGACAGCTTCGGCAGCTCCTCCGGCAGTATTAACCTGTACGAACTCGCAAACTACTTTGAACGCTTCTGCTTCTGTTTATCCTGCAGGATCTACATTCAACTGGACTACAACAGGAGGAAATATAGTTTCAGGACAAAATACATTAACTCCGGTGGTGAATGCGCCGGGAACCTATACTTTAACGATTTCAAATACTTACCAGCCTGGAAATCTGACCTGTACGGCAGTTACCAATGTAACGGTAACAGGGGACAGTGCTCCTCCGGTTACAGGTCTTACAGCCAGTAAAATACAAATCTGTAACGGAGATTCTGTTATCTTAACAGCATCCGGTGGAGTTACTTATAATTGGACTGGGCTTTCGGGAACAGGAAATACGCAAACCGTATCCCCTACAGCAACAACCACTTATACCGTTGCCGCAGTAGGCGCAAACGGATGTGTTTCCCAGAATCCTGCGACAATTACGATTGAAGTTTCAAACCCTATTACTGTACAGAATGCTGTGCTGCATAAGTGTTATGCACCGGGACTTACTTATGATCTTACAACAGCACAGAGTCAGATCACTACAGTTGGAGGAGTTACTTTTACCTATTATGTGCTTCAGGCTGATGCGCTTGCTGAAAATAACAATACCATCCCGAATCCTACAAACTATGCACCTCCAGGTAATCAGACGATATATGTTCTTGTAAAAAATGGGGGATGTCATTATGTAGTTTCCCTGCAATTATTAAGAACCGCTGAAACAACTCTTACTATACAACCCCCGCAAACCGTTACCTGTACAACTCCTCAGGTTACTTTAAATGCATCTGCTTCAGTAGTTCCTACAGGTTCTACTATCGCCTGGACAGCAGCGGGAGGAGGGATTATTGTATCCGGAGCCAATACACTTACACCGGTAGTAAGTACAGGAGGTACTTATACACTTACAGTGACTAATGTATCTCAGCCAGGAAATCTGAGCTGTACCTATACTGCCACTGTTACCGTAACACAAGATACAACCCGTCCGACAGCTGCATTGGTGTCATCACAACCAAGAATCTGTTTAGGCGAGTCTGTAACACTGACCGCTTCAGGCGGAGCAACTTATAACTGGGGGAACGGTCTTACCGGGAATGGAAGTACTCAGGTAGTTTCTCCTACAATGACTACTGTATATACGGTACACGCTGTGGGTGCCAACGGATGTATTTCTGCTACCCCTGCCACAGTAACGGTTGTAGTAGGACCTCCTATTGCAGGCATTGCAGCTTCTAGATCAAAAATTTGCGTTGGTGAATCTGTAACCCTTACCGCGACTGGAGGTTTTACCTATGAATGGGATGGCCTTCCGGGTAATGGAAATACTCAGATTGTTACGCCTACCGTTACAACAACCTATTCTGTTTACGCATTGGGAGGAAACGGATGTCGTTCAACACAGCCTGCTACAGTGAAAATTGAGGTAGTTCCTGCTATTGTTTCTACCTTGGCGGATGTTTCAGTCTGTGCGGGAGATACCGGAACATTAGATGCGGGAGCCGGACCAAGTTATACTTATCTGTGGAGTACAGGAGCGACTACCCAAACCATATCTACCAATGTTCCGGGGACATACAGTGTTACCATAAGTAATGGAGTATGTTCTAAAACATTCTCTGCCCAATTACTGAACCCGGATCTTCCACAGTTTACCAATGTTATTTATGAAAACCATGTGCTTACCCTTGTTTCAAGCAACCCAACAGGAGGTGCTCTGGAATATTCTATAGATGGAGGAATAACCTGGCATACATCCAATATATTTACCAATATTCTGGATAATACGAATTACCGCCTGATGGTAAGGGTAAAAGGAGCAAAATGCGGTTCTACACTGGAATTCTTTACATTTGTTATCAATAATGCTATTACTCCGAATATGGACGGTATCAATGATACGATAGATTTCACGGGAGTAAGCGGTTATAATAATTTTGCAGCTTCAATTTTTGACAGATATGGAGCAGAAGTGTTCAAGGCGAAAAAAGGAGATGCAATATGGACAGGTTCTCTGAAGGGAATTAATCTGCCTACAGGAACATATTGGTATAAGCTACAATGGGAACATCCGGCGAGTAAGAAGCTAGAGCAGCGCTCAGGTTGGATATTACTGAAAAACAGAAATTAATAAAATAATAAAACATAAATTATTCACAGAAATCTTTCAATAATGAAAGATTTTTGTGTTTTTTGTGAAGGAGCATTGTATATTTCTGTGATTGAAAAATAATGAATCGACGATATAGAGAAATCTCTTTCTACAAATAAATTAATGGAAATATACATTTTTAAAATGATTGAGAAAGATTTAAAATGCTCTCTCACAATCAAGTGAAAACAAGTTTTTGATATTTTTTTTGTTCTAATTCGTATAAATACCAACATTTTCATCCATTTGGTGCTGATTTATAAAGGTTATTGCTAATTTCTTGTTAAATGCTTTTGCTTTGTTATTTTGTACTTTTTATGTAAAAAAATTAAATATGTATATGACATGTTTAAAAAAAAATTAAATTTGTTGAAACAAAAGTATTATGAGAAGAATTCTATCTGTTATTTATTTATTCCTTTTAGTCGTCCCGGTTTTTTTATTTTCACAAACTCCACAGCCCCGAAAGCTTGTAAAGAAACAGGCGACTGAACAATCCCGAAGAGCAGGGAACTTTATTGATGTGAACGCAGCTGGCTACAACGAAAGTAATTATTCCATCACACAATTGGTAAAAGATGTTTTGATATCTTCCGGAACCAATACCTGTGTGACACCTACTGTAAATAATGTCAAAATAACCCCTAACCATGCTGTTACCAATAATAACAGATCCTGGGGATACTTCCATAAAGGAACTACGAATTTCCCTTTTAAAGATGGTATTGTACTTTCTACAGGATTTGCCAGAGAAGCCGGAAATAATTTTGTAGATGGACTTAATGCGAATAACGGTGGGGGAACAGATTCTGATCTTGCTCAGGCTATCGGCGCTACAGGAACACTTGCTGATGCAGTTCTTCTGGAATTTGACTTTGTACCTACGACTTCCCAGATTAAATTTAATTATATCCTTGCCTCTGAAGAGTACTACAGCTCATATCCCTGCAATTATGCGGATGCTTTTGCGATATTACTGAGACCTACATCAGGAGGACCTTACCAGAATATGGCGGTACTTCCCGCTGGTGCCGGTCCGGTGAGTGTTACTAATATACGTCCTGCAATAACAGGATTTGGAGGCTGTCCAGCCCTTAACGAACAATATTTTGCAGGCTATAATACCACCAATATTGAAACCAATTTTAACGGGAGAACTGTTCCGCTTACGGCTACAGCTACTGTAACTCCTGGTCAGGAATATCATTTTAAAATGGTTATTGCAGACTATACTCCTTACGCTTCTCCCGATCACGTTTATGACTCTGCTGTATTTCTGGAAGGAGGGTCTTTCAATATCGGGGTAGAACTTTTAGACCCGAGTGGAGCTACACTTCCTTCAGATATCAACGTTTGTGACAATGTACCGCAGGTAATTACTGCTTCTGTAAGCGATCCTAACCTGTTATATCAATGGTTCTTCAACGGAGATCCTATTCCTGGTGCTACCAGTAATACTATTACAGCAATACAGCCAGGTAGTTATACTATCGAAGTAAGTGTACCTGGTAACCCTTGTCCGGGAAAAGCTACCATAGAAATTCACGGAGGAACTACACCTCTTGCACAGGATGCTACATTGCTTCTTTGTGCAACTCCGGATATAACCACTTTTGATTTAACCAATGCTATGTCCTCAATAAGTCCTACACCTGGAGCGGTATTCAGGTTTTATGTAGATCAGGCTGATGCCATAGCTAAGAATGATAACTATATCCAGAATGTGCTGAATTATAATGGTACGGACGGACAAATTTTATACACAGTAGTATCAAATGGTGGCTTCTGCAGCAAAATGATAGAGTTGAAGCTGCTAAAAGAAACAACGCCTACAGCAGGAGTAAAATCTTCCAGGATTAAAATCTGTCCGGGAGAAACAGTAACTCTGACAGCAGAAGGAGGAGCGTCTTACCAATGGACCAATTTCTTGGGAACAGGGAATATACAGACTGCCACGCTTTATCAGACTACTACATTCACAGTATATGCTCTTGGACCTAAAGGCTGCCGTTCATTAAATCCTGCGACCATTACAGTAGAAGTTACACCGGAACTTACTTCCCCTCTGAAAGATGTGGAAATGTGTTTAGGTGACCGTGTTATACTGGATGCAGGTGCTGGTCCTAATTATAAATATTTATGGAATACCGGAGCTACTACCCAGACTATCCTTGCCAGCGATTGGGGTGTTTATACGGTAGAGGTAGATAACGGATTCTGTAAAAAGACCTTTACGGCTAAAGTAGGAGGAGCTGCAGTTCCTTTTGTAACTGCTGCTAACTATGAAAGCGCTAAGAAAACCCTGACTGTTATTGCCGAAAATCCGATGATGAATAATATGCCAAGCAGCCTGGAATATTCTATTGATAACGGAATTTCATGGCAGGATTCTAATGTATTCACCAACCTGTTGGATAATACCAATTATACCATCATGGTAAGAAGAGTGGGGACACATTGTGTGGGCACATTTGAATTCTTTACCCTTCAGATCACGAATATCATCACGCCAAATGATGACGGAATCAATGATGTGCTTGACCTGAAATCTCTGGGTGACTTCAAGAACTTTACAGGATCAATCTTCGACAGATACGGTGTAGAAATGTTCCGTTTCTCTAAAGAACTGCCTGTATGGAACGGAACAGTAGGAGGGAAGAGACTTCCGACTGCAACGTACTGGTATAAATTCAATTTTGAATATCCTAAGTCTAAAGTTCAGATGAACTGGTCTGGATGGATCATGCTGAAAAATAGAGAATAATATACGATAGTCTATCATTAAAAAAGCCTTTCAGATTAATTTGAAAGGCTTTTTTGTTTATTTAACTTCAGTTCGGGATAAGAATTTTTGATTTATAGAGCTTGGAAGCTGGGAGAGGTTATAAAGGTTATCAATAATAGACTTCCCTCTTTTTTTAGCTGATTTGATTTTACAGAGGCTTTCAGTATTTATAACTAAAAGTGACTTCCAGCCTCCTTCTTCCATCTTCCAACCTTTTATATTTAAACTCCTTAACCCGAATTCCGGTTATTTATTTTCTTTCCAGAGATTGGCAAAGCTTATGAAGTCGAGAATACTAAGCTCTTCCGCTCTTTTGTCTAAAAACTCATGGGTTTTTAAAGCTTCCGGAATTTCCAGAACCTTCAGAGAATTTGAAAGTTTCTTTCTCCTTTGATTAAATCCGGCTTTTACAATCTTTTTAAAGAGTATTTCATTTCCGGCCAGGCCTTCTTTTGGGTTTCTTGTCAGTCTGATCACTCCCGATTTAACTTTCGGAGGCGGATTGAAGACATTTTCATGTACCGTAAAAAGATAGGATACATCATAATAAGCCTGTATCAGAACGGAAAGAATTCCATAGTCTTTGGTTCTGGGAACCGCTGCTGTTCTTTCGGCAACTTCTTTTTGAAACATTCCTACCATTTCAGGAATCAGTTCATAATGATCTACGATCTGGAATAATATCTGTGAAGAAATATTATAGGGGAAATTACCGATGATGGCAATCTGCTCACCGTTCACGAATTGGAAATCCTGTTTCAGGAAATCTCCCACAAACGTATTTTCTGTAATCTTTGAATAATTGTTTTTCAGGTATTCAATAGATTCGGTATCAATTTCTGCCAGGTAGACGTTCTGGTCTTTTTCAAGAAGATATTTGGTGAGGACGCCCATTCCGGGGCCAACTTCCATCACATTATTATAGTTCTCAAAACTAAGACCTTCCACGATTTTTCTTGCGATATTTTCATCTGTCAGAAAGTGCTGGCCCAGATGTTTTTTTGCTTTTACACTCAAAGTTTTTTATGATTTTATTAACAATGATTTTCTTTATTTCGTCCCAAATTTCGGAAGTTTTTTTCTATTTTAGCCAAAAATTTTAATATTAATGGCTAAATCTGTAGAAGAGTTTAATAAGAAAAGGCTTCGGTCCAGCAATATTACAGTAGTGATAAGTATTGCCCTAGTGTTATTTTTACTGGGTTTAATGGGACTTATTCTGATCAATGCGCAAAAGTATTCAGACTATCTTAAAGAACAACTTGTTGTAAACGCATATTTCGATGAAAACTATGATGTAAAAGATTCAGCTAAAATATTAAAACAGGAAAGCGATGCGGTTCAACAGATCCAGAAGCTGGAATCGGTGAAGCGTACAACCTATATTTCTAAAAAAATGGCTTCAGCAGAAGCTAAGAAGAGTTTAGGAGTAAACAGTGAGGCTCTTTTTGAAGACGATATTTTTCCTGCATCTGTAGAGATTGCTTTGAAACCGGAGTACACAGATTCAACTAAAATTGGAAAAGTGCTTACAGAAATTAAATCGGTGCCGGGGATTGTAGATGTGAAAAATGATTCCGATTCACAGAAGATTTATGACAAACTGAATCAAATCCTTAAATGGATTCTGGCATTCTGTATTTTATTCCTAGTTCTTGCGATTGTATTGATCAATAACTCAATCAGGCTAAAAGTATTTTCAAAAAGGTTTATTATTAAAACCATGCAGCTGGTAGGAGCGAAGCGAAGATTTATCCTTATTCCTTTTATCAAAGAAGCGCTTATTCTTGGAGTTTTAGGTGCCTTACTTGGATTACTGGCATTATTCGGACTTTGGTATTATTTTACAACCACTATAAAAACACCTTTCGTTCAGGACACTAATCAGTATATATGGCTGGTGGTACTGGTATTTGGAGTAGGTATTTTCATCAGTGTATTAAGTACAATCATTGCAACATGGAGATTCTTACGATCTAATGTTGACGATTTATATTATTCTTAACATGAGTAAAAAAACAAATAAATTTTCCGCTTCAGCTTTTGGCAAGGAAACTGAAGTTCCACAGGAAAACGCTTTTTATTTTGGCCAGCAGAACTTCAAGTGGATGCTGATAGGACTTGCATTTATCGTTGTAGGATTCCTTCTGATGATGGGACCGGATGCCAACACAGTGGATGGCAAGTTTGATCCTAATTCATGGAATGACGGCATTTTCTCTATCCGCAGAATCAGAATTGCACCTTTATTTGTTGTAATTGGTTTTGCAATTGAAGTCTATGCGATTTTAAAAAGAAAGTAATTAATCAATTCTTTATTGAGAGATTAAGAAATTAAGAGATTCAGAAGTTGATTGTGAATCTCAAGATCTCTTGATCTTTTAATTTTTTACAGACACAACATATGGATTTAATTAAAGCAATTATCATTGCTATTATTGAAGGGCTTACAGAGTACCTTCCGATTTCTTCTACAGCACATATGGGATTCACCGCTAATCTGCTTGGGTTACCGGATGATGAATTTCTCAAAATGTTCCAGGTTTCCATTCAGTTCGGTGCTATTTTATCTGTGGTAGTGGCTTACTGGAAAAAATTCTTTGATCTGAATAACATCCAGTTTTACTTTAAACTGGGTTTTGCTGTTGTTCCCGCATTGGTTTTAGGATATCTGTTTGATGATAAAATTGAAGCTATTCTTGGAAACCAGATTGCTATTTCTTCCGTACTGGTGTTGGGAGGGGTTGTTCTCTTATTCGTAGATCGATGGTTTAAAAATCCTAAAATTGATGATGAAAAAGGAATTACTATAAGAAAAGCAATTACCATTGGGTTCTGGCAGTGCCTGGCCATGATGCCGGGAACAAGCCGTAGTGCAGCCTCCATCATTGGGGGAATGACGCAGGGACTTACACGAAAGGCCGCTGCAGAATTTTCCTTTTTCCTTGCTGTACCTACGATGCTTGCCGTAACCGTATATTCTGTTTTCCTTAAAACATGGGGGAAAGAAACCGCAAACCCGCAAAAAGGTTACGAAATGATTATGGCTTCTCAGGATCACATCATGATTTTTATTGTAGGAAATGTAGTGGCATTTATTGTGGCCCTGATCGCTATCAAAGCCTTCATTGGTGTTCTTAATAAATATGGTTTCAAACCTTGGGGATGGTATCGTATCTTTGTTGGGATTGCCCTGTTAATCTATTTCTATTTCTTTAAATAAATGAAAAGCAATATTTTAAAGATATTGGCTGTTTCCGGTTCAGTAATTTCCTGTTCGCCGGCACATACCTTGTTTGTGAAGAACAATACCAATGAAAGACTGGACTTTTTTGTTGAGCTGAAAGAGAAAACACAGATTAAGGAGCTTCTGATCTGTAAAGAACTGGTTCCGGATGAAAAGCTTGAAAGTAAAGCCTTTATCAATTATTCTAAAGAAGGGAAATGCTATCACCAGACGGTCAATACCGTCAATAATAAAAGCTATAAATTTACTTTGCCTGTAAGCTATACCATCAATATTGCTCCCAATAATTCTATTTATCCTTTTAAAGCAGTTTATTATATGAGAGGGGATATAAAATGTTTTATCAATACAGGTACTTCCGCAGACTGTAGGCAGAAAACAAGCCAGCAGCCCGGCTTAGTAAATATCACAGAAATTTTAGAATAATGACAGCTGAAGAACTGCAATCAGGATATGTGTTTTTATTGGACAAGCCTCTGGACTGGACTTCCTTCCAGGCTGTCAATAAAATGAAATATAAGCTTAAAAGAGAATTTAATCTTCCCAAAAAGTTTAAAATAGGACATGCCGGAACTCTTGATCCACGGGCTACGGGCCTGCTTATTATATGTTGTGGGAAATTCACCAAGAAAATTCCGGAAATTCAGGATGCGCCCAAAGAGTACTGGACGGAAATTAAATTGGGAGTTCAGACGGAATCGTATGACACAGAAAAACCTGAGATCCTTCATCAGGACATCTCTCATATTTCAGAGGAAATGATCCGTGAGGCCCTCAATAAGTTTGTTGGAGAAATAGATCAGAAACCGCCGGTATATTCAGCGATAAAAATAGATGGCGAGAGAGCTTACAATCTGGCAAGGGCAGGAGAGGAAGTAGAAATGAAGTCCAGAAAGACCACCATATTTTACATTAAAGATGTTAAGATAGAACTTCCGTTAGTCAGCTTTATGGTAGGATGTTCCAAAGGAACTTATATACGAAGTCTGGCACACGATATAGGGCAGGAATTGGGTATAGGTGCTTATCTTACTCAGCTCAGACGTACAAAGATTGGAGATTATACTATTGAAAATGCAACCTCTGATTATTTGGAAAACGAATTCAGATTTGAAAATATATGATGAAAAATTTATTTCTGTTGGGATTACTATTTTCTTCTGCTCAGTTTTTTTCACAGGAGACGGAAACTAAGAAACCCAAAATGGACTTTTATTTCAATCCGTCGCTGAATTTTGGCTATAATGCGGGATATAAAGAACCGGAAGTCAATAATTCTCAATACATTCAGACCCAACGTTTGGGGAAGATCACTTATGGGGTCACAGCAATAGGCGGCTACAATTTTCTTCCTAACTTTGCAGTCGGAACCGGATTGCGATACAGTTTTGTAGAAGATAATAATCACCTGGTGTTCTGGATGATTCAGCCTAAGATTATATTTTCACCGGGAGACCGGCCTTTTTATATCGATCTGAACTATGGTAAGCAGATCAATCATTCAGCGGTTTCTAATTCTGAACTTTGGGGAGGGAGACTTGGAATGATGGTTTCCTACTCAAAAAGGTTGAGCCAGGAAGGAGGAATTGTATTGGAAGCACAAAAGATAAAGGGAAATTCTAATGCTTTTTTCATCGGATTAAGCTATGGAATTACCATTTTCAGCAATAAAAATTATACCGGTTACGGAGAAGATTAATGGAAAAAACGCGCATCAATAAATATCTGTCAGAAGTAGGATACTGTTCAAGAAGAGCGGCAGATAAGCTTTTGGAAGAAGGAAGAATAACAATTAACGGAAAAGTTCCGGAACTGGGAACCAAAGTTTCAGATGAAGATCTTGTGGAAGTAGATGGAAAACCTGTTCGTGAACCACAGGAAAAACCTGTTTATATTGCATTCAACAAGCCAGTAGGAATTGTCTGTACCACAGATACAAAGCGGGAAAAGAATAATATTGTAGATTATATTAACCATCCGCAGAGAATCTTCCCGATCGGAAGACTGGATAAACCCAGTGAAGGCCTGATTCTGCTGACCAGTGACGGTGATATCGTCAATAAAATCCTCAGAGCAAGGAATAATCACGAAAAGGAATATCTTGTTCGTGTAGATAAGCCTATTACCCCTAGATTTCTTGAAAAAATGAGAAACGGTGTGCCTATCCTGGATACGGTTACCAAAAAATGTGAAGTAGAAAAGATAGATGACATGAACTTTCGTATCATTCTTACTCAGGGTCTGAACAGACAGATCAGGAGAATGTGCGAATATCTCGGCTATGACGTAAAAAAACTGAAGCGTATCCGAATCATGAATATCAAGCTGGATCTGCCGGTGGGAAAATGGAGAGATTTAACGGATCAGGAGCTTTCAGCGCTTAATCTGCTGCTTGAGGATTCCAGTAAAACGGTGGATTAGAATGATGAATTTCAGTCTGATTGTATTTTTTTCTGATTATTCAAATCTGTAACCCGATTCATCATCGAATCTCTTTCTGTCTTCAGGGCTCATTCTGTTTCTGAGAAGACGGATTGTATAGCCGCCCTGTAAAATGTCGTGATCAAAATACATCCAATCTGAAATTTCATTTTTTTCGATTTCCACAACCTCATCCTGTTTCACTTCTTTGGTGTGGAGAGGAGGGCTGTTGATAATTCCTACATACTTGTTCTTTTCCTTAGAAAATAAAACAGGGGATATCCAGATAAATTCATCCCCTTCGTTACTTCGGAATGCTTTTTTTATGGCAAAATTTTTAAAATCAGGATTCTCACTTTTTATAGCTGTTTCGAATTTGTCAAAGGTTTTCTTTGCTGTTTTAATTGCAGCTACCATTTCTTTGTCGGCAGCAGCCACTTCATATACAGAGTTTTCAAACGATTTTTCCTTTCCTGCATTATTTTTCTCTTTGTTACTCACCGACTGGCCTGTACAAAATGCAAATAATAATACAGATAATATGATGAATATACTCTTACTCATGTTACTAAAATTAAGGCATTATAGTTAAATTTTCAGATTTACTTTCCAATATTAAATTCTCCTGTGACTTCATAAGAGATCAAATTAGCATTATTAATAAATTTTCTGGCAGATAATCCGGGTTGATAGACCTCTGTAAAATCTTCTTTATGCTTTTTAGCCAGTATTTTTTTCTCAAACTTTTTTGATTTTCCTTCATACCGTTCCGTAAAATGGATGGTATCATTTTTAATACTTCCATTAACGTAATAGTAGGTTTCCTTATAGGGGCTTTCTCTGCTTTTCCTTGTCTTAATGATATTGCCCGCTAACTCATAATCGCCGAAATATTGAAGATTAATGGGCTGCAATACTTTTACAACTCCGTTTTCCGGAAAACTTAATATCTTTCCATCCATATCCAGATCCACTGTACTCATACAGAAAGTTTCCTCGTCAGAATAGACGACAAATTGTACTGAAGCAGGAGTGATATAATGGATATATACTTTGTTTACTTTTAAATAAGGGTTAGATTCCAGTCTTAGCTTTTTCTCGTAAAATAAAAAATCACCATAATAAGCACTGAAAATACTGTCATTCAATTCTTTGAATGGAATTTTTTGAGCATTTAAATATTCTTTGAATGCTGCATTCCTTTCATCTTTATATTGTTTTTGTTTTTTGGTCTGGCTGTTACAGCTTTCGAAACAAAACAAAATAAGAAGCAGAACAACTATTTTATTTATTCTCGGTTTCATTTTTTTTATTTTCATTTTCTGACTCTAATCTATAAAATTTTTGTAATTCTTTATTGGGAATATCTGCTTCAAAATATTTTTTAAGACGATTAAAATTAGGTTTACGTGAGCCATCTGAATAAACAACAAATAAATGATGAAACGTTGAATTGGGTTTTAATCTTACACTGATTTTATAATCCGTCAATCTTTCATAATATTTATCCATATCCTTCTTATACTGAATTATAGCCTCATCAAATTTACTGCGGTCTTTGTAGTCGCTTTCTATAGGCTCTTTGGGTTTCTTGGGCTCGCTGGGGAAATCAATTGCATTATGCATATTGTTAGACGGCCAGAAGGTACCATACCCAAATTTGGTTCTGGTATTCAGATTTCCCTGTGCATCTGTAAAAGAGAACGTTTCCTGACCGCGGTTTAATAATAAATCAAATAATCTTTGGGTATCATAGTTTTGCCCGTCGATATTCTTATCCAGATTATACGGATTTTCATTATTGGATTTACCATAATATAGATCGAAGGCATAGGCCATATTAATTTTATCCGTAATCTTTGCCTGGACATTTACCCCTGCGGACCAGTATTGATCAGAATCCATTCCAAAGAATAAAGGTGGTTTAAAGATATCATTGTAGGAAGAGATCATAAAATTTCCTACTTTTATAGATGAACCGCCAATAATCTGATGCCGGTGAGGAGTGTCAAATTTATTATACTTGTCCTGTAATCTTTTTCCGTTTTTATCATATTCGCTGGTTACTCTTCCCGAGCTCAGAACCCCTGTTGATCCTAAAGTAAAAGCATATTCGTAAGGGTTATTTACCCCTGAGCCCGAGAACTGGTTGAATAGATTCATATTAAGCGAATTTCCGGTTTTATAGCCTAATGTGATGGCTGGTGTTCCACTTAAAGTAACCAGATGCCGGCTCATAGGAGAGGTTCCGGGAGTACCATATCCGTAATACGTAAGAGCAGCATTAAAGCTTGGCATCACACCAAAATTACCCATTTTGATCTGTTTGGAAATGCCTGCGTATAAACTTGCGGAGAACCCGCCTCCGAGACTAAAACTGAATTTCATTCCGATATTAAAAGGCGGATCTCCGGGGCCTTCTTCAGAACTATTAGCAGAGGGATCAGGTGCTTCATAATATCCATCAAAGTTTCCTGCGCTGGGGCCTCCTCTTTCTTTTTCCCTTTCCCGGAAGTAATAGTTGTCAGGTGGAGGAGGAGGTGCTTCCGTTTCACCTTCTGGTTTTGGAAAACTGATATCCAGATTTCCTTTATAGGTTGGGGATTCCAGCTTTGCAATAACTATTGTAGATTCTCCGGAAGCATCAAATCTGAAAAGATCATAATCATAGGTGTCAAAATTATCCTTTTGGGGAAGACTTTCCTTTAAAACAGCATTGATGTATTGCCCATATGCTTCAGCAAGTGCTGCAATTAATTTGATTTTTTTATCGTTATCCTTTTCTATATCAGGCAGCATAGCTTCCCAAACGAGGATGTTTTTGCTTTCCTCATCATAAAAAGCTTTTAAGGAAGGACGGTTTTTGGTGACAACAATTGGAGGATTGGCAATTTTCCCTTCCGCAATGTCTTTATAAAACTTATAGACAATGCTTGTATTATCCGCATCAAATTGAGACGTGATCTCAGAAGCAACCATTTTGATGTGATCGTGGATATAAGAGCTTTCCAGCTTATATTCACTTTCTTCCGGTGCAGCGGGTGTGTATTTTTCAGGGTCCCCATAAATTACACCGTCTTCTTTGCCAACCTGTATTACCTTTGAGCCTATATTCTCAATCTCATCATTGGAATATCTTTTATAATTTCCACCGATGATTTTTGTAATATTTCCTTTTACAATCCTTGTCCTGCTCATGTTTTAGGTTTTAGAAATTATTACTTTTTTCTGAACTGTTGTTCTTTACGATCTTATCAGAATGCTGTTCATTGGTTCCGGCGCTTTGTGTCACGATTTTACCTTCACTCATCTCGTTTCTTTCCTGTTTTGTTTCACTGTGTACGTCGCCATCTATCATTTCTGTGAGTTTTCCGGTAATGAACATACTTGCATCACCTGTAACAGAAGTTATTTTCATGGCACCAATGCTTTGTGTTTCATTCAGGGTAACGGTTTCTGTTTTGTTCATACCCACAGTATTGCTTTGGTTAGCCATTACATTGGTGGTCATATTTTGCCCTACATTGATGTCAAGATTGGCTCCTACATTGAAAGTCATGTTTTGGGGAGAAGTTACTGTAATATTTCCTTTTCCATCCATAAAATAGATATTACCGCTGGGATCTTCAATATGAATACTGCCTTCGGTATCGTTAAAAATAACCCTGTTACCACTGCGGGTCTGTATAGATTTGATGTGATTGTTTACTCCGCCGCCTAATCCAACGCCTCCGTGAAACATTCCGCCCATAGCAAAAGGAAAGTCGGGATGATGGTATTCAAAACCAACCATTACCTGATCACCCACTTCCGGAATAGCCACAAATCCTCTGTTTTGTGTGATCATATCTGTACCTCCCGCATCAGGGCTCATCATCCGGATGAAATAGGTAGTATCGTTGAGCTGCCAGTCAAACTGTACCTGTATCCGTCCCTGATTCAGGGGGTCTGTATTGGAAACAACGGTTGCAATCTGTGGCTCTGCATGAGGAAGTTTAAATTCCGGGGCAGGAATATATCCGGTTCCTTCAGCAATGGCTTCAAAAAATCCTGTGTAATACCCTCTGGCATCTACTTCGTGGGTAGCTTCTGTGATCATCAGTTTGGTGAAGTAAGAAGTGTCATTCGTGTTGGATTTTCTCATGTTAATATCTGCTGTACAGCCTGGATACAGAAACGGAACGGTAGTGTTTCCGGAAACCGTAAAAACTTCTACAGCCGCACTTCCTGCTATACTTTTTTGGGTGTCGTCCACATTTAAATACATGTTGGCATTGGCAGGGGAAGGTGTTAATGACCGGGTTTTAAAGATGCCCTCATTCAGCTCATATGATTTTGACGCAAGATGTCCCAAATGTTTAATATTTGCGGTAGAACTTGTCAGTTTCTCATTTTTACTGCTGTTATATCCGAAAAATTCAGGTTTGGTATGAATGGCCTTCAGCTTAACATTGACGTCATTTACATTGCTGCCATAGATCAGTTGTATAGATTGCTCACCGGAAGGAAGCTTTCCGAAATGTAATATCTCGCCATCATAATAAAATTGTTCACCATAGGTTTCTGCCAGCCTTGCAAGATAATTATAATGGGTTTCCTTGTATTGTGCACTATAGTTAATCTGGCTTGCATTTTTTGCATTTATTGTATAATCGTATTTAGAGCCAAGGGTTTCTTTGAAAATTTTGTCGGCAATAATTGATGTATTAACGGGCTGGTCACCTCCGAAACTTTGGGTGTGATAGGCCGAATCCATCAGAATGGTGGGACTTTTTCCTTTCAGAACAATATTGCCAAGGCTCATTTTTTCCTGACTGAACCCAACTTCTGTAATCAACCCTACAAATGTTCTTTCCGGGCCGTCATTTTCAATATCTTTATACTTTATGGTTACCGTAAGACGTTTTCCCAGAAATAAATAAGCATCCTGTAACTGATGATCCTGTATTTTCTCTAAAGCATCATGAGCCAGTATAAGTTCAAAGTCATGATGACTTCTAATGCTTTGTCTCAGCCGGAAATGCTTGAAGTATTTTATAATTTTACCTTCAATAACAATGTCAAGGTTAACGATACGGTTGATTCCCGAAATTTCATTCTCTGAAATCTTTTCTGAATTCGAGCTGTTTTTTTTCATGGTATAGTGCGTTTTGGTAGTAATTCTTTAAAGTTAGAAATATTATCTTGTTTAGAATTAATACTTTTGGAAAAATATGAAAAGTGTCGTACTTCTACGATTTTACCATGACTACCTGACATACAATCTCATCCTTGCCTCATATTCGGGTTTCAGCTTCAATAGTTTCCATATTTTTTTATCATCCGGATTGCTGATGCGGTAAAATATAATCTTGTCTGCGGAATACTTAAAATAGGGATGACTTTTCAGCCATTCTTCAGGAGCATCAGTTAAAGTATATTTAGGAACTTCCGAAGAATTAAGAGGGCAGATGGAAACCAACTTCTGAACTCTGTCTTTATCAATATTATAAGTTTCAAGGATTTGTTCTTTAGTGATAAAACCTCCCAGTTTTCTGCGGAAGCCAATAATATATCCTGCACTTTTTTCATCCAGACCAAATTCTATGAGCTGTTTAAAACTGATCGTATTCAGATCGGTTTTTGAAAAATCAGTCTTTTCCTGTTGTCTTTCCTCTTTTTTGACAGGTACAAAGCTTAGTTTGATATAAGGTTTTATTTCCCGGAATTTTTCAGGGGAGATAACAAAACACTTTTGAATATCCTCAAGATTTTTGAAACTTCCATGAAGATTCCGGTCACGGTAATTAACGATTGTTGAAGCCTGTTTCTCAGAAAAACCAAGTGCTTTCCATCCGTCCTGATTTAAGATGTTAGGATCAAAAATGCGGTATTGGATATTGGCTTTTACAGCATCATTTCTCCCTGAATTTTTGAAATGATCCGGAGTTTTTGAGGGAAGCAGCAGATACGGTTCAAGTTTACCATACACCTCATCGGAAATAATAAAGCATTCTTTAAATTTTTCCTTACTGATAAAGCTTCCACCCAGGTAATTTCTGTATTTTACAATAGCCTGGGCCTGTTTTTCACTGAAGCCCATCTGTTCCCAGTTTCCGGCAGAAAAGTGGTCCGGATTGAATTGTTTGGAAATACTGATTTCTTTCTTTCCAAAATATTTATAATGCTTGTTATTCGTTTCCGAAAGCAGAAGATAAGGCTCTAATACTGCGAATTTTTCAGGAGAAACGGCATAACATTTTTTGAACTGCTCTTTGGAGGAGAACTGGCCGCCAATCATCTTTTTATAATTAAGAATCGTCGCTACCTGTTTCTCTGAAAAACCTAGCTTCTGCCATTGTTTTTCATCTAAAGAATTGGGGTCAAAATCAGACAGGCTGGCGGAAACTGAAGCCTCAGATATGAATCGGACCTTTGGGAAATCCGTTTTTTCTTGGTTTATATATTGCTGAAAAGCCATAAGGACAATCAGCAGCATTCCCATGAATGCAAGCTTGCGGTAATAACTTTTTCTCATCATACCATAAACTTATTAATAAAAACAAGTTGAGGCAATGGGAAACAATAAAGTGAATGCTTTTATAATACAGATATACTAGAACTACTGGAAATTATAAATCAAAACATGGTGGCATTGTGAAATAATTCAATACCAGTGGTTTGCATTTTTTTGCTGAAAAGATAAAGAGTGCTGTGGATATAAAAAAGATGAGGTTTTACTCCGGTTGATCTGCCAGAGAATCCTTCAGTTTAATAAGCTCGGCCTTCACAAATTCCAGACGGTCAATTAAGGTAACGGTTTCAGATATTTTGCTGTTGGTCGTCAAAGCTACCCTTGCGCCATCCAGAGTATATCCTTTTTCTTTAACCAGGTGATAGATCATCTGAAGATTTTTGATGTCTTCCGGAGTGAAGTAACGATTCCCTTTTTTGTTTTTCTTAGGCTTGATGATAGGGAATTCCTGCTCCCAATAGCGTATTAATGAAGTGTTTACGTCAAATGCTTTTGCCACTTCTCCAATGGAATAATACAGCTTATCAGGTAGATTTATTTTCATGTGATGAATCCTAAAGTCCAAAGATAAAAATTTTTCAAAAACAGATGCAAATATCTGGGATCAAATCTCTCTCAAAATATATTCTCAACGCCGATTCAATCCATTTTTATTAATAAACCTCAGTCTGGGATAAGGGTTTCTGATTTATATAGGTTTGAAGCAGGGAGCTGGAAGAGAGAAGATATGAATGTCATCAATAATAGTTGTTTATCTTTTTAAGTAAATTTGATTTTACAGCGGCTTTTATTAGATATAATCCAACGTAACTTCCATCCTTTGTGATAGAAGAGGGGGTAATTGCCGGTTCTTTTTTGTGAAAACTTGTGTTTTGACTTTGTTTATATTATTTTTATACCATAAAATAGCATCACCGATCTTGTAATGAATTCTATTTCTGTTCTTCATATTGACCTTTTCCAATCCGGAAGACACTCTTCTGATTTTTATTTCAATACACTGAAGGACCATCTTATTTTAGGACACCGTCATATTGAAAAACCTCACAGGCATGATTTTTATGCAGCTGTTCTTTTTACACAGGGAACAGGAATTCATGAGATCGATTTTCATAAATATGATGTTTCAGCAGGAAGTCTTTTCTTCTTGTCTCCCGGACAAATCCACAGCTGGGAGCTTTCAGATGATATTGACGGATACATCTTTTTTAGTTCACAGGAATTTTATGAAATGCATTATGTGAACCAGAAACTTAGGAATTTTCCATTCTTCGGTTCCGTATCTTTTCCAAGAAAACTTCAACTGGATCTTGAGGAACTTGAAAAAAAGATTCTTCTGTTTCAGGAGTTGGAAAACGAGCATCATGGAAAACTTCTTATGAAGGAAGGAAGCATTCTTTCACTCATGTCCCGGATCTTTATCAATGCTACCAGACTTTTTTCAAAAGATATTGATATGCTTTCCTCTTCAGCCGGACTTTCTTATTTTAAGCATTATCAGGATTTTGAAGATCTTATAGAACAACACTTTACCCATGAGAAATCCATTACTTACTACGCATCTTTATTGGGAATATCTCCAAAGCACTTAAACAGGGTAGCACAGACAACAGTTCAGAAAACAGCAACAGAAGTTATTACAGAAAGAGTGGTCCTGGAAGCCAAAAGAATGCTGATGTATCTGGATGAAAGTCTTGTGGAAATTGCTTTCAGGCTGGGATACGAGGAATATTCATACTTTGTAAGAGTCTTCCGGAAAAGTTCCGGAATGACCCCTACTCAGTTTATGAGGAAATATAAGGCTTAATGGTTTAAAGTTCAATGTTCAGTGCTGTTTTCGATAAGGTTTTATGTCCTGATTATAATACCAGCTTAAATGGTCCTTCAAATGTGGTATCAAATGAATCTACGAGGATTCCCTTTTCGTCAAAAACCCCGATAACCATATTCTGTTTAGAGAGCTTAATATCCTTTTCAGGAAAAGAAATGTTGATGTTACCCTTTAGAATTTCATCACCTTTCAGAATAATTTTTTCAGACCCGAAATAGGTGATTTCCGCATTGGAAGGACTGATCACTTTGATGTAAAGCGTTTTTTTCTCATTGGATTTATTTAAAAGGGTATAAATAAATGTATTCGTTATTTTCCCGTTTTTAACAAAGAAAGTAGAGCCTGCAGGTTTAATGAACTTGGCTTCCATAGATCCGCGGTCGTACATTAAAAATCCAAGGAACCCAATAAGCAAGGCAAGAATCACAGTCGTGGCTTTCATTCTTGGCGTAAATTTGAACTTCTCCTGGTTTTCAATCTCAGATTCTGTGGCATAACGAACCAGTCCTTTAGGAAGTCCTACTTTTTCCATTACCTCATCACAGGCATCAATACAGGCTGTACAGTTCACACACTCCAGTTGCTGTCCGTTTCTGATATCAATACCGGTAGGGCACACCACTACACATTGATGGCAGTCGATACAGTCTCCTTTTCCTGCTGCCTTCCGGTCTTCATTGTTTCTCCATTTTGAACGGCCTTCCCCTCTTCTGAAATCATAATAAACATTGATGGTCTGCTTATCGATCAGTACCCCCTGAAGTCTTCCGTATGGACAAACCAGTGTACACACCTGTTCGCGGAGCCATGCAAAAACAAAGTAGAAGGTCAGCGTGAAAAAGATCATCGTGATAAACTTTAAAGGATGCTCGGAAGGTCCCTCAATCATAATCTGGAAAACCTGTTCATACCCTACAATATACATGAACATAAACGTAGAGATGATTAATGAAATCAAAAGAAATACACTCCATTTTGTTACTCTTTTTCTGATCTTTTCAGCATCCCATTCCTGTCTGTCCAGTTTCATCTGCTTGTTCCGGTCACCTTCTATCCAGTATTCAATTTTACGGAAAACCATTTCCATAAAAAGGGTTTGCGGACAAAGCCAGCCGCAGAATATTCGTCCGAAAACTACGGTGAACAGCATCACAAAGATGACGGAAGTTACAGCTCCCAGAGCGAGAATAAAGAAATCCTGAAGATAAAAAGGCTGTCCTAAAATGAAAAATCTCCTGTCAATCACATTAATCAGCAGAAAAGGATTACCGTTTATTTTGATAAAAGGAAGTCCGAAAAACAAAGCAAGCAGGGCATAGCTGGTATAATTCCTGTAATTGGTATATTTTCCTTTGGGCTTTCGTGGAAATACCCATTTTCTTTTCCCGGTTTCATCCATGGTTCCCACCGAATTTCTGAATTCTTCATTTTCTATTTCGATGAACTTGCTGTTGCCTGATTCTGCACTCATTGCTTTACTTTATTAAATTGAAAAAGTAGTAAGGGAATATTTAAGGCCGGATCAAGTTGTTTTCAGTCAGTTTTTATAAGGGAAAATTTCGTTGATCTCCTACCTCTGCAAAGGTCCGGATTAAACTTTTTGAGTACTAATATTATCTACTTCCAGAATAGGACAATTGAGACATTTTTATTTTTTAAATTGAGATTAATCAAAATGAGAAAATAGGTTGGGAGACTGTTTCTGATATCGTAAATTGCATCTTTAAAAATGAAGTATGAAAAATATCTGCAGAATAGTTCTGATTGGTTTGGTTTTCGCATTGATAAACTGTCAATCTGTAAATAAAAGCAACATGTTTTATGATGGGGTACAGCCTGAAAAAATTTCAGATCAGTTCAGTTTTACGGAAGGTCCTTCATCCGATAAAGAGGGAAATGTGTATTTCACGGACCAGCCTAATGATAAAATTTACCTGTGGGACTGGAAAACCAATCAGGTGACTTTGTTTCTCGATAAAACAGGACGAGCTAACGGAACCCATTTTGATAAAGATGATTTTCTGATTACCTGTTCCGATGAGCAGGGCGAAATGTGGAAAATCTCAAAGAATAAAAAAGTGGAAATTCTGTTTAAAGGTTTTGAAGGAAAACGCCTGAACGGGCCCAACGATATCTGGAATGATGCTTTTGGAGGAATGTATTTTACAGATCCTCTGTATGAAAGAGATTACTGGACGGATTTCAAACAGGAGCTGCCGCACAAAAGTCTCTATTACAGAAATAAAAATGGAAAAATCAGTAAATTAGAGACCTTCACCCAGCCCAATGGAATTGTAGGCAGTGAAACCATCAGGAAACTGTATATTTCAGATATTGATGCCGGAAAAACCTATGAATATGATATCCTTGGCGAAGGCAAATTATCCGAAAGAAAACTGTTCTGTGAAATGGGTTCGGATGGGATGACCTTAGACAAACACGGAAATCTTTATCTAACGGGTGATGGAGTACACGTCTTTAACCGCAAAGGGAAAAAGATCTATCACATCCCGATTCCTGAAAAATGGACTTCTAATGTAACTTTCGGAGGAGAAAACAACGATGTTTTATTCATTACAGCATCAAAATCAGTGTATATTTTACCAACAAAAGTACGGGGAGTGAAATAACCTTTAAATTCGGTTGAAATTTTTTTAAACTCCAACTTTCTATCGGAATCGATGATAACCTGTAATTTTTATAGAGCTTATTCAATAGAGGCGGGCTTTAGTCCGCCCAAATAATAAAAGAAATCCATTTGGCTTTAGCCAAAACTTATGCTTATACAGCCAATTTTTAAAATCACAATACATAAAAATTAGGTATTCGTGTCAATAAAGGACACATGAGTTTTGGAAATCTACAAATTCTATTGGCCTCTGAATAAAAGATCTGCCTAATCAAGATCAGCGAGCGATCTGAAAATAAAAAATTCGTGTATTCATGGCACCCACAAAAAAATGTGCAAACTTTCCTAAATAAAGTTTGCACATCAATATCTCAAAATGGCTAAATCTTTTGCGTCTTTGCAAATACCTTTTAATAAGCAACCTCCATTTTTACTTTCTTGCCTTTCAGTTTTTCATTCTGAAGCTTTCTTAAAACAGCATTCACCTTATTTCTGGCAACAGCAACATAGGATGTGGTATCTTTTACTTCGATAACCCCAACATCTTCTTTCTGTAGCTCTCCTTTTTTAAGTAAATATCCTACAATATCCACCTTATTTACTTTATCTTTTTTTCCTGCACTGATGTAAATTGTCTGGAAAGGCGTCTTCTGAGGGGCCCTGTCAAATCCCGTAACGCTTTCTTCCGGAGTGTTATTTTTAATGAAAGGGAAATTTTCATCTTCAGTCATAATCAGATAAACAAAACCTTTGGCGTTCATCCTTGCCGTACGTCCGTTTCTGTGAATAAAAGCATCTTCTTTTGGAGGGAGCTGATAATGGACGATGGATTCCACTTCGGGTATATCAAGTCCGCGGGCAGCAAGATCGGTGGTGATAAGAATTCTGGCCGAATCATTTCTGAATTTCAATAAGGCGCGTTCTCTTTCGTCCTGTTCCATTCCGCCGTGGAAGGTTTCCCTGTCGATTCCCATTTGATGAAGAAGCTCTGAAATACGGTCCACAGCCTCGCGGTGATTACAGAAAATAAGGGTTCTTTTATTTCCTATTTTACAGATTAAATGAAACAATGTATCCAGTTTTTCCTCCGAAATGGTCATTACTTTTCGTAACTGAATATCCGGTTTTACTTCACTTAACTTTAAAAAGTCAATCGTTTTCTCATTTTTTAAGCCTGTAAACTTTGGAATCTCGTCCATGGCTGTGGCTGAAGTTAAAATTCTTTGTGAAAGACCTTTTAGTGAACCTGCTATAAACTCCATATCTTCATGGAAGCCCAGCTCCAGGGCTTTGTCAAATTCATCAAGAACTAAAGTCTGAATGCTTTTCGGATCAAAATTATGATTTCTCACATGATAAGCAACTCTTCCGGGAGTTCCGATTAAAACAGCAGGAGCTTCAATTAAATTATTGACCTCAATCTTTTTATCATGTCCGCCATAACAAACGGAAACCTTAAAATCTGTTCCCATTGCTTTGAAAACCTGCTCAATCTGTATAGCCAGTTCTCTTGCCGGAACTAATATTAAAGCCTGAACACCCTGTGCATCCTTTTTCAGATTCCTGAGAACCGGAAATAAAAAAGCAAGGGTTTTCCCTGAACCTGTAGGGGAGAGCAGGACGATGTCCGTATTGTTTTCAGAGGCGTTGTATGTGGATTTCTGCATCTGATTCATATCCTGAATCTGCAGTTTTTGATAAATTGATTCTAATTCCATGGTGCAAAGGTAGTGATTTGAAGAGTAGATTTTATAAAGAGTCAATAGTGAATGCTCAATCCGCTTCGCTTGTGAATTTTTGATGTTGTAATCATTGACATTTCACTTGCGCAGCAAAATTCACAATTCATCCTTCTCTAGATCAGTCGTTTACAGACTGTAAAGGTCAGGGTGGAAATATTGCTTATCTCAAATAAATTTTATATCTTTGCACCCACTTTTGTGGCGAAAAGGTTTGATGAGTAAATTACTTATAATTAATTACTTCCGTATTTTTTAATCCGCATTTATTCAAACCGTTAAAAAAGAAGGAATACAAATTTTTATTAGAAAATGTCAAAAGAGACAAATTCAGCAGAGGTTTTATTAAACCAAAACGTAGCACCAGAACAATTTGATTGGGATTCTTTCGAATCAGGTCTTGATGCAGATGCGAGAAAAGAAAAAAGCGATTTAGAAGAAATCTACAACGGATCTTTAAACAACCTGGACGATAATGACGTTTTAGTTGGTAAAGTTGTAAGATTAACTGACAAAGAAGCTATCGTAGACATCAACTTCAAATCTGAAGGTGTTATCTCTCTAAACGAATTCCGTTACAACCAAGGCCTTAAAGTAGGTGACGAGGTAGAAGTAATGGTTGACAAGAGAGAAGACAAAACCGGACAATTACAATTATCTCACAGAAAAGCTAGAACGCTTAAAGCTTGGGATAAAGTAAACGAACTTCACGAAACTGGAGAAATCGTTAACGGTTTTGTTAAATCTAGAACTAAGGGTGGTATGATCGTTGACGTTCACGGAATCGAAGCATTCTTACCTGGTTCTCAAATTGACGTTAAGCCAATTAAAGATTACGATCAGTTCGTAGGAAAAACTATGGAGTTCAAAGTTGTGAAAATCAACCCTGAGTTCAAAAACGTAGTAGTTTCTCACAAAGCATTGATCGAAGCAGATATCGAAGGTCAGAAAAAAGAAATCATCGCTCAGCTTGAAAAAGGTCAGGTTCTTGAAGGTACTGTTAAGAATATTACTTCTTACGGTGTATTCATTGACTTAGGAGGTGTTGATGGATTGATCCACATTACAGACCTTTCTTGGTCTAGAGTGAACCACCCATCTGAAATCCTTGAGGACGGACAGACTGTAAAAGTTGTAATCCTTGATTTCGATGATGAGAAAACAAGAATCCAGTTAGGTATGAAGCAATTAGAAGCTCATCCTTGGGATGCTCTTTCTGCTGACATGAAAGTTGGAGATAAAGTAAAAGGAAAAGTAGTAGTTCTTGCTGACTATGGTGCATTCGTAGAAATCGCTCCAGGTGTTGAAGGATTAATCCACGTTTCTGAAATGTCTTGGTCTACTCACTTAAGATCTGCTGGAGATTTCGTAAAAGTAGGTGATGAAGTAGAAGCTGAAGTATTAACTTTAGATAGAGAAGAAAGAAAAATTTCTCTTGGTATCAAGCAATTGTCTAAAGATCCATGGGAAAACATTGAAGCTAAGTATCCGGTAGGATCTCAGCATGTAGGAACGGTAAGAAACTTCACTAACTTTGGTGTATTCGTAGAGTTAGAAGAAGGTATCGACGGATTAATCTACATCTCTGATCTTTCTTGGACTAAGAAAATCAAGCACCCATCTGAATTCTGTGCAGTAGGTGATAAATTAGATGTTGTAGTTCTTGAGCTAGATATC
Organism: Chryseobacterium vaccae; assembly: GCF_009602705.1. Lineage (NCBI taxonomy): Bacteria > Pseudomonadati > Bacteroidota > Flavobacteriia > Flavobacteriales > Weeksellaceae > Chryseobacterium > Chryseobacterium vaccae. Next base: position 4,939,823 of record NZ_VSWH01000001.1, read on the forward strand.
CAGGCTAGAAGATTATCTCTAGGTCACAAGCAATTGACTGAAAACCCATGGGATAAATTCGAAACTAAATATGCTGAAGGAACGATCCACGCTGGTAAAGCTGTAGAAGTTCACGATAAAGGAGCTTCTGTACAATTCGAAGATGCTGAGGTTGAAGCATTCTGCCCTTCAAGATTATTAGAGAAAGAAGATGGATCTAAAATCAAGAAAGGTGAAGATGCTCAATTCAAAGTAATTGAATTCAACAAAGAATTCAAGAGAGTTGTAGTTTCTCACACAGGGATCTTCAGAGACGAAGAAAAGAAAAACGTTAAAGAATCTTCTTCTAGAAACGTATCTTCTTCTTCAAACAACGAAGAAAGATCTACTCTTGGAGACATCGATGCATTAGCAGAGTTGAAAAGAAAAATGGAAGAAGGTAAATAATCTTTGAACCATTGATAAATATTGAGCCGCTCATTTGAGCGGCTTTTTTTGTTTTATATTTTTCAGGAGCTTTTTCCCGCTATCCACTCATACTCCTCACGCCATGGCTTCCCCTGGCCTGAATCCTTCACTTCTCCATTCATGTTGCGGGGTAACCGTTACTATCGAGGCTATCTGTAATGACGGAATAAACCTGTTAGGTTTGTGAGTAGACTTGAATAAAAATAACATCTATTTTCTCAGGATTAAACCTTCGTTTTTGAACTTGGACTTTGAATATTTTTAATTTTTTTCTAATTATGTTAAAATATTTCACCAATTAAGGAAATTATGTTATTTTTAGCCAGCTAAAACAAACTTTTAACTATGAAAAAAACATTTTTATTTTTATTCATGGCATTCATGATGTCGTGGAGTGGTCTTAAAGCACAAGGACTTGATTACATTTTTATGCTGGATAACGGAAGTTCTATTACCGCTGCCGAATACGCTAACATGAAGCGGGGGGCTATTAAACTGATGGAAGAGCTTCTAGCCTGTAATAACAGAAACAGAGTAGCTGTTGTACAGTATGGAACAGGAAAGTATGGGGATACCAGCGGGACATATAAGCCCATGATTTATATTGAATCCGATTTTACCAGCGATCAGTTTGTCGCCCAGAATTTTGACAGACGCTTGGATTTCGGAGATCTTTTTAATGAATCCTTAGGAATGATTGGCGATGCACTTGATGGAAATCCCAATGCTAATATTATGAGTCCTCAGACAACTTTAGGGCTGGTGCAGGATCTTAGAGTGGTTGTATTTACTGACGCAATGAGAAATCTGGGTAGTGCTCTTACAGGCTCTTATCTTGTGAACTCTAGCAGCCCGGCCTATGGTACTACTGCAGCATTTGTGAATGAGCTGAAGTTCAAATATAGCAGAGGGGCAAGGTTTACCATGGTCCATACCAGTACAGTGATGTCTGCAATGAGGGCAGCAGCAGCTATTGCCTCGCATGGTTCAGGGTCATATTCCGGAGCGGTAGAACCTGTTCAGGGAGATCCTAATATTAACTCAACTCCAAGAACATATTTTAACAGACCTAATGGGTTTGAAGTTGGCTCTGGTGAAATGGGTTATTGGAGAGACCTGGCACAGAATATATGCGAAACGAATGGTATGGGAACCGTAGATTTCAGATACGAGCCGGGAGAATGTATAGGATATACACAAGGTGTTGGCGGATATCATCATCTTCCAGCAGGGGCTACTTTATTGAGTCTTAAGCTGGAGCTGGTAGGCTTACAGACAGGAACTGTTTTCCCTGTGCCATATAACCCTTCATTCGGACCAGGTAACTTTTTTGTCTATTATCCACAGACTTCAGACTTTGCTGCTGCTATTAATGGCGGAGCAACAGGACCGCAGAAGTTCAAATTGACCATGGAATACTCTTATAACGGTCAGACTGAAGTAGCATATGCCTGGAATAACTATCCGTTTTTTGATTATGACATTAATATGGAATGCCCGGTATTAAAAACAGCGAAACCATTAGCAGAAGAAAAGATGTTCAAGCTTACTCCTAATCCTACCAATGGATTATTTAAAGTAATCCTGAATAAAGAAGCTAAATCAGGAAAACTTGAGATCAGAGACCTGAGCGGGAATACAGTTTATAATAAAATAGTACGCGGGGAAAAAGAAATAAATGTAGATCTGAGCTCTCGAAAAGAAGGAGTATATGTGGTGAATGTAACGACGGATAAAAATGAAACCTATTCAGAGAAAATAATAAAGAAATAATCGAAATGTAAATAACAGAGCTGCCTGAAAAGGCAGCTTTTTTTTATAAATGGCCTGATAGTGCAGAGTTAGCATAATCGTAAAAAAATGATGATTAATTTTGTATGGTATAATGAGTGTTATTTTTAAAAATATTCTACTAAAACATGTATTGACTGTGAATTATTTGTAAATTAGCGCCTTTATTAGTAAAAAATGAAAAAGATAACTCTACCACTCTTATTTGCTGTATTCACAGCATTTCCTTTAACTTTGTTTTCACAGGATAATAATAATCTGATTAAAGATTATATTTCTCAAAACACAATCAGAGAATATAAAAAGTCAGACCTTACTAATTTTGTTATTGATAATATTGACCATTCAAAATCAATGAATGGGGATGTTGTCAAATTCCAGCAGACATATAACGGCCTTCCTGTATATGGTACTGCAGGAACAGCATTGGTAAGAGATCAGAAAGTTATTTATTATACTGATAACTTTATCAAAGACTATAAAGTATCTGCTTTAGCCAATGCAAGGCTGACGAAAGAAGAAGCCCTGAAGAAAATTGCAGGTGATCTGGGAAGTGAAGAAATTTCCAACCTTAAGATCATGGCTTTCTTTGAGAAAGGACCGGGAAAAATGACAGCAGCCAAACAGCGTTTGGTTTATACAGTCGATAATAACCAGGACCTGAAGCTGGCTTATGAATATTTGTTAAATGAACCAGGTACACCCAATCACTGGGATATCCTGGTAGATGCCCATGACGGCAAAATTTTAAATAAAACGAATCTTACAGTTTCATGTAATTTCAGTGAAGGGGCTTACGCTCATGATGAACATGTAGCTGCGGCATTACCTCAATACGAAGGAACTTATCATATCAATCGTACAAATTTTGTTACGCTGGCTCCAGATAATGCAACATACAATGTATTCCCTCTACCGGTGGAGGCACCAACCTTTGGTTCCAGAGCTTTGGTAAGCAACCCATGGATTCTGGCTTCTTCTCCGGAAGGATGGCATTCCAACGGTACTACCCATTATACCGTAACAAGAGGAAATAACGTGTATGCGTATGATGATAAAGATGCCAGGGAAAGTACATATGGGGTTTCTCCGGATGGAGGGGCTTCCAGAACTTTTGATTTTCCATATGATCCTAATGCATTAACATATAACAATTTATCTGCGGCCACAACCAATTTATTTTATATAAGTAACATGGTGCATGATATTTTCTATAAATTCGGATTTACAGAGTCTGCCAAAAATTTCCAGAGCAATAACTTCGGAAAAGGAGGTCTGGATGATGATGAGGTTTTTGCACAGTCTCAGGATGGAGGCGGTTTCAATAATGCTAATTTTGCCCCATATCCGGATAATTATAATCCTGTTATGCAGATGTATCTATGGCTGGCTTCAAATCGAAAACTATTCTATAGTGCACCGTCTGATGCTGTTGGTCGTAATGTAAACGCAGGAGTTGCACAGTTTGGAGCACCTGTGAATGATATAGGAATAACAGGAGATGTAAAATTGGCCAGTGTTATTGATGGCTGTACTGCTCTGCCGGCTGGTGAAATGACAGGAAAAATTGGTTTAATTGAGAGAGGAGGAACCTGTAGCTTCCCTGCGAAAGTAAAAAATGCTCAAAACGCAGGAGCAATAGGGGTTGTTATTTATAATAATGCTGCAAGTGGTTCTACATTAGGAAATATGGGAGGAACAGATACTACAATTACGATTCCTTCTATATTAATTACCAATTCTGAAGGAGAATATATCAAAACAAAATTAGCAGCCAATACCACTGTAAATATTGCCGTAAGAGCTGATACAAAATATGACGGAAGTTTTGATAATGGTATCGTTACTCATGAATATGGCCACGGGATTTCCAACAGACTTACAGGAACAGGATCTAACTGTCTGAATTCAGGAGCTGATAAAGAGCAGATGGGAGAAGGATGGTCAGATTTCTTTGCATTGATGCTGACTAACAGACCAGGGGATAATGCTTCTGTAGCAAGAGGAATGGGAACTTATCCTATCGGGCAGCAGACTAACGGAAATGGAATCAGACCATTAAAATATTCACCTGATTTTAACGTGAATTACGCTACCTATGGACATACCAACGGAATGGAATACAACAACGGTTCTGCTATAGTACCTGATGTACACTCAATTGGCTTTGTTTGGGCCACCATGCTATGGGATCTTCATTGGAAATATGTTGAAAAATACGGATATTCTTCAGATGTAACTTCAAATACACCAAACGGAAGCACCAAAGTATTACAGTTAGTAACCGATGCCCTTAAGCTTCAGGGATGTCTTCCTACTTTTATTGACGGAAGAAACGCTATTCTAAATGCGGATTTAGCCACAACAGGCGGACAGGATAAGTGTATGATCTGGAGAGTTTTTGCTAAAAGAGGCCTTGGTTTCGGTGCTTCAGCAGGATCTAAAACGGATATCAATGATCAGGTGGAAAACTTTGATCTTCCTGCAGGATGTTCTGCTCTTTCCACAGAAGAAGTAAAAGCAGCTAAAAATAAAATTTCTATCTATCCGAACCCGGCTAAAGATGAATTCTACATTAACTTCCCTGGCGATATGCTTGGAAAAGTTAGTGTTGAAATTTACGATATGTCAGGAAAACTGATTTCTTCAGAAGATAAAGTTTCTCCGGATGCTAAAAAAGCCGTTTCAACCAATAAAATGGTTAACGGAACGTATATGGTAAAAGTAAAAGGCCTTGGTTTTGAATCATCATCTAAAGTGATTGTAAAGAAATAATCATCTTTTTTAATCCTATAAAAATCGCCGCAGAGAATACCTGCGGCGATTTTATTTATCTATCATGCTGACATTGCCGGCGATTTTAATTATTATATTGTAAATTTGCAGGCTGTTTTAAAAAAATATGAAGAAGAAAAATATACTGAAAGGAGTTTTATTTGTAGGGATCGGTGCTAGTATATACGGTATGTTGGCTACATTTGTAAAGATGGCTTATAAGGATGGTTTTACCACCTCTGAAGTCACAACATCCCAATTTTTACTAGGATTAACCGGACTTTTGGTCCTGAATTTTATCCAGACCATCACCTCTAAACAAAAGTTGTCGTCTCCAAGCGGCAAAGAAGTTAGAATGTTAATGCTGGCAGGAACCTCTCTGGGATGCACCAGCCTGTTTTATTATATTGCGGTTCAGTACATAGATGTTTCCATTGCTATTGTATTACTCATGCAGTCCGTTTGGTTCAGTGTGGTGGTAGAAAGTTTTATCTCCAAAAAATTACCGAATGCAAGAAAAGTAATATCAGTAATTATTGTACTGGCAGGAACTATTCTGGCAACCAACCTGATGAATATGGAGATTGAGCTGGACTGGCATGGAATATTCTGGGGACTGATGGCTGCAGCTTCCTATACGCTGACAATGTTTACATCCAATACTCTGGCGACTCATCTTCCGGTGTTCAGGAAAAGTATTATTATGCTTTGTGGTGGTGCGGTAGTGGTATTTGCTTTCCTGTTTTTCGCACAGATCGGGCCGATGTATTCAGACAGCCTGAAGTCATTTTACCTGAATTTTACAGAGAATACAGAGCATATTCATTCTTTCAACTATTCTATATTCTGGACATATGGATTTGTACTGGCACTCTTCGGAACTATTATTCCACCAATTTTGTTCAACGTTGGATTCCCGAATGCCGGACTTGGATTAGGAAGTATTGTTTCATCACTGGAGCTTCCGGTTTCCGTGACGATGGCCTTTGTTTTACTGGGTGAGAAAGTAATATTCGTACAATGGATAGGAATTGCACTGATTCTTTTTGCTATTGTATTGATGAATCTGCCTTCCAAACAAGAATACAAAGCCGTGGAATTATCTTAAAAAATAGTAATTAATCTAAAAATAACAATCTTAGACCGTTCCTTTGGAGCGGTTTTTTTAATTTTATGTTTCTAAAATAAATCGGAATGAAAAATTTCAGAAATGCAGTTACGGTAATAATGCTGTCAGCAGCTCCGGCCCTTATGTTTTCGCAGGTAAAACCTTTAGATGCTGTATTGTCGGAATACAAATATCCCTATGAAGTTCATTATCTCGATCTGAAATCCCAGAATAACGACCTGAAAATGGCGTATATGGATGTACAGCCTCAAAAAGCCAATGGAAAAACCATAATGCTTCTTCATGGAAAAAATTTTAATGGAGCATATTGGGAAAGAACAGCTAAAGATCTTTCTGCTAAAGGATTCAGAGTGATTATTCCCGATCAGATAGGATTTGGAAAATCTTCAAAACCTCAGAATTATCAGTTTTCCTTTTCACAGCTTGCAGAAAATACAAAAGCCATTCTGGATCAGCTGAAGATTGAAAAAACAATAGTTTTAGGACATTCTATGGGAGGAATGGTTGCTACGAGATTTACATTGCTTTATCCAGAAAGAGTTCAGAAACTCATTCTGGAAAACCCTATCGGGCTTGAAGATTATAAAACTTTTGCTTCTTACCAGACCATTGACCAGGCTTATCAGTCAGAATTAAAAAATACAGCGGAAACCTACAAAAATTATCAGCTGAAATTCTATTATGACAACAAATGGAAAGATGAATATCAGCCGTGGCTTGATCTCATTGCCGGATGGACACTGCATAAAGATTATCCTAAGGTAGCATGGGATGCTGCACTGACTACCGATATGATCTATAACCAACCAGTTTGCTATGAATTTAAAAACATTAAAATACCTACGCTCCTCATTATTGGAACAAGAGACAGAACGGCAATCGGGAAAGACAGGGCTCCCAAAGAACTTCAGCCCAAAATGGGGCAGTACCAGGAACTTGGTAAAAAAACACAGCGTGAAATTGCCGGTTCAAAATTAGTAGAGCTTGAAAATGTAGGCCATCTTCCTCATATTGAGGTATATCCTAAGTTTTTTAGTACGTTATATGATTTTATAAGATAATTCTGAATCTGACCTTAAAATAGTAGTTTACTAACAAAACAAATAAGGCTGAAAAAAGGAGTGCCATTCTGGTAACCCCGTATTTTCAGCCATAGAGCCTGTCCGAAATTCAGAATTTCTTTTTGTTGATTTCTGCTTTATCCATAGGCGTTTTTAAATTATCCGGCTTATAAAAAATCTTTGATTTTTTCCTTAACTGATCTTATCCCTTAATAAATCTTAATGTTTCAAATAAAATTTATCTTTTAGTTCATAACTTACTTTTTCCCACGGAGCAGATAAAATGATACAAGTCCGATTCCTGAAAAAAGAAGACATGAAATCCCCAGATTCTGAATATAACCGATGCTTATTAATCCCAGTCCAATAAGGATATAATAAATCAACCCGAGCAAAGCACCCGCACTTCCGGCTTCATTCTTATATCTGATCAGAGCGGTACTCAGAATATTAGGAATAGCTATACTGAATGCCATCACAATAAAGCAGAAAGGAATCAGAAAAAACATTCCCCGGCCGAAGACCCATACAAAGACTGAAGCAGTAAATGAGATCCATACACCTGTTTTTACCAGCGTTTCAGAAGATATACTTCTCAATAACAAATATCTGTTAAGCTGTGCACCGATAAAAGTCCCGATTGCTAAAATAAAACTACTGTATCCAAAATCATAAGAACTAAGCTGGTTTTCTTTGAAAATAAACGGAGCCAGTGAATAATAGGAAAATAAAAGGACATTAAAACTCATAATCAGCAGACAGCTTCTGATAATTTCGGGATCCCTGAGCATGCGTTTCAGCAAATGAATCAATGTTCCTGAATTGATTTGCTTTTTTACCTGAATGGTTTCTGATATTTTGTTTTTTGAAAGAATCCAAAACAGAACGGCAAGTAAAGCCAGTGTAATAAATACTCCCTGATACCCTGAGAATGAAGCCAGCACAGAACCGGAGACCATCCCGATCACAGGGCTTACCGACAAGCCAATTCCAATCCAGGAAAATACTTTACTGATGCTGTTTTTATCATACAGATCCCTTAAAATGGTCTGGGCAATAATAGAACCTACAGAAATTCCAAAAGCAGAAACAACTCTGGCAGCAAGCATGAGGGTGAAATCAGTTGCTAAAAGTGCAGCCAGTGCCCCGATACCATAAGTGATCAGTCCATATTCCAGTGCTTTCTTTCGCCCGATACGGTCACTCTGGATTCCCCAAAAAGCTACTCCTAATGCGAAAGATATAAAATACAGACTTATCGTCAATGCTGCAGATTCCTCACGAATGGAAAAATGTTCCTGTATCATAGGAAGTACAGGGCTGTAAATGGTTTCTACAAACTGGGGAAGCATCACCAAAAGAGTAAGCAGCCACAGTGGATTAGTCTTTTTCATTTTTTTCTGCAAAGTTTTGAAAAATTGAACGTATATTTATAATGATATAAATACAAAAAACATCGAAAATAAGACATGGCTATACTCCAGCAGAATGAAGAATTTAATCCCGACAATATTGCTGAAAAAGTGATAGGCATAGCATCCGATATGGTGATGCATGATTCTGGTTTTCATTTCCATCAGACCAAAGCTCAGCTTCTGTATGCTCCTTCGGGGTGTATGACGGTTACAACCTCTGAGAAGCAGTTGGTTCTGCCGCCTTTCAGAATGCTCTGGATTCCTGCAAAAGAAGTTCATAGAGTCAACTTTCGGAATGTTGTAGCGTACAGATCTATCTATTTTGATGAAGATTATGCCGGGAAACATATGAAGGCGGATCTTAAAGTATTGCAGGTAAATCCTTTACTAAAAGAAATTATCGAAAGAATCTGCTTTTGGAAATGGACTGTGCTAAGTCAGCATCAGGAAAATATTCTGAAAGTATTCTGGAACGAATTAAAAACAGCTCCTGAAGAAAAACTGGATCTAAGAATGCCAATTGACAGGCGTTTTAAAAAAGCAACGGAAGAGTGGACACAAAGAAATTCTGTACCACCCATGTTAAAAAAGCTGACAGAAGAAATAGGAGCTGTAGAAAAAACAATCAGCCGGATCTTTAAAAAAGAAACCGGATTATCTTATCAGGAATGGAGACAGCAATGGCGCTTGCAGAGGTCGATAGAGCTTCTGGTAGAAGGTAATTCAATAGGCGAGGTGTCTTATATTCTGGAATTCTCGTCAGACAGTGCGTTCATTGAATTTTTCAAGAACCATACAGGATCTACACCACTGCAGTATCTGATGAAAAATGAACAGTGAACCGGAATGTATTTCTTGTCTTATGCAAAGTCTGCTAAGAAATATTTTACATAAAATTGTAGTAATCAATGGTATAATTTTATGCATAACTAAAAACAAAATTCCATGAATAATTACACCCATACCATCGAAATCAAAACAACAGCAGATAAAGTATATGGCGCATTGGCATATAACATTTCTCTCTGGTGGACGGAAATGTTTAGCGGCTCATCAGAACAAGCTGATGACCTGTTCACGATAAGATTCGGGGAAAATATTTACAAAACAATGCGGGTGAAAGAATTAGTTCCCAGTTCAAAAGTAGTCTGGTATGTAGAAGATTCGCTGATCAATCTTCCTGAATTAAAGAATCAGACCGAATGGATAGGAACTACCATTATATGGGAAATAGGGCAGGAGAGGAATAGTACTGTAGTTAAGGTTACACATCTTGGTCTTCATCCGGATATTGAATGCTATGAAATATGTTCTGGAGGTTGGCTGCAATTCACCAACAGTCTGAAATTATTTCTGGAAACAGGAAAAGGAAACCCTTATAGAAAATAATTTTTTGCTATTAATTCACCAACCCTACCTGTCAGAATCAGAAATTTTTATTCCGAACTAAAGTCAATACATAGAGCTTATGTTGGTTTAACGCTAAAGGGCGTAATGCTTTTTAGTGCTTATGTTATTAGGGTGCAAGGGCGTTTCACTCAGCAATGGTTTCATAAAATTTTATTGATGTTGAAGATAAATCTGCTCAATCCGCAGAGTCTGCGGAAAAATACTGTCCCGGGTCTCCAAATAAAGAACAAAAAAGAAGCTGTTCACATGGTAAACAGCTTCTTTTGTATGTATTGTTGTCTGAATTATTTCTTCTTGTAAGCAGCGTCTTTAATTCTAGCTTTCTTACCTCTAAGATCTCTGAAGTAGTAAATTCTAGATCTTCTAACTCTACCTCTTCTGTCAACTTCAATTTTTTGAAGAGCAGGCATGTTGATTGGGAATACTCTTTCTACTCCTACATCACCACTCATTTTTCTGATGGTAAATGTTTTTGTAGCACCAGTACCTCTTAATTGGATAACGGTACCTTTGAAGAACTGAGTTCTTGTTTTTTGTCCTTCTTTAATTTCGTAATACACAGTAATTGTGTCTCCTGCTTTGAATTCAGGGAAATCTTTTTTAGTAATGTACTGGTCTTGTACGTACTTTAATAAATCCATTATTAATAAAATAAAATGTTAAAGCTAAGCAACTTACACGTTTTTCGTCAGAGGTTAAATAACAGGTTGCAAATGTACAAAATAGTTTTTGAATGTACCAAATAAATTATATGCTAAAAACTATAATTTTTTCACCCTGATTAAGGCTAAAACTTAACAGATCTTTTAAGTTCCCATCAGACTGAGTTTACATATGAGTTCTACTTTTGCCCGAAAATAAAAAGGCTGGAATGCTTTTTTATAATCTGCTGATTTACAAATTGAAACTTAAAAATAATTATCTACAACAAAACCACTATGAAACACTATTTCTTTTTTTTCTGTTTTGCCGTCCAGATGGCATTCGGGCAGGTATTATTTCCGTACCTCCAGAATCCGACGCCGAATTCAATGATCGTGAACTGGAAAACAGCTTCCAATAACGAAACTACAGTAATCTACGGAACTTCTCCCACTACCCTGAATGTTACCGTAACCGGAACAACCAACATTTTTTCAGATACAGGCTATAATAATAACTACTATTATCACACCGCGAAGATTGTCGGTCTTCAGCCCAATACAAAATACTATTATAAAATAAAGACCGGAACCAGTGAGTCGGCGGTGTATAATTTCAGGACACTTCCGCTTCCGGGGCAGCCTGTAACGGCTAATGGAAAAATCCGCTTCCTGATCATGGGAGATAACCAGATTAAAGCTGAGCCAAGATATGACAGTCTTACGCTGAATGCATTCAAAAAGCTGAAAGAAAAATATGGGGTAGATGCAGATCCTTCCGATAATATTGCACTGACGTTCATGGTAGGTGATCAGGTGGATGTAGGAACACTGGATCATTATGAAAATGTACACTTTAAAAAGAACACCAAATTATCACCTTATCTTCCGATTCAGACCACTGTGGGGAATCACGAAACATATGGAACCCTTGGGATGAATTCTTATTACGCCCATTTTTATATTGATGAAATCAAATACAAAAATATCACTTCCGGAAACGAAAACTATTATGCCCAACAGGCCGGAAACGTTTTATTTGTAAGTTTAAGTTCTGAACACACCGGAACAGCCCAGCAGACCTGGCTTTCCCAGATTCTTAATGAAGCCAATAATGATCCTACCGTAGACTGGATTATCTCTTTAAGCCACAGACCTTATCAGGCTGAACAGTATGTTGGGGATATTTCAACCTGGGTAAGAAACAATGCTGTTCCTTTACTGGCGACTTCAGGAAAATACCTGATGCATGTGGGAGCCCACCATCATTTATACCACAGAGGACAGTTGAAAAACACTCCGAACTACCAGATCATTTCCGGCGGAACTGCATGGGACCAGTATTGGGGAATGTCTAATGAACAGGACTTTGATGATGTTCAGAAAACCCTTACAGACTGGACGTACCAGATCGTAGAAGTAGATATACCAACCGGAAAAGTAGATGTGGAATGCTACTCAATCGGGGGAATTTACAACAGAAAATACAATGAACTGGTGGATACTTTCCACCGTTATAAAAACCAGCCGCAGCCTGCAAAACCGTCCGTTGCCAATACTTTCTCAGGTCCTGTCACTTTACCTTTGACACTGGATGGAAGCGCTTTTGTCTCAAACAACGGAGAACAGCTGAATACAACACAATTCCTTATCAGTAAAGCACCGGATTTTTCAGTCATTGAAAAAGAAGTGTACCGCGATTATGAAAACTGGTTTGGAAAAGACGGGAACGGAACCCCGGATAAAACAAAAAACCTAAATGCCGGAGTAGATATTACCAAAGTGACCCTTCCTGCCAATTCCATTTCCAACGGAACCTATTATGTAAAGGTACGTTACAGAGATAGGAATCTAGAGTGGAGTGACTGGAGTGAAGTAAAGCAGTTTGAGATCACAGGAAGTGTAGTATCGAATCCTACATTTACTTTAGATAAAACAGAATACACACAAAACGAACCGATTACAGGAACGTATACCGGAGGTCCCGGAAACCAGCAGGATTGGGTGGGAATCTATAAAAAAGGACAAACTCCGTCAACAACAACTTCTCAGGGATTTGTATATACGAATGGCCAGACGGCGGGAACAGCTTTATTCAGCAACGGCCTTCCAAATAAAGGACAATATTTCGCAGGTTTCTTTGCCAATAATGAGTACACGGAAATCACGCCGAGAAAGAACTTTTATGTAGGCCCGAAAGTACAGCTTCAGACAACTGCCGACACTTATCCGGTAGGAGGAACAGTAGTGATCAATTTCAGTAACGGACCAAACCTCGTAAAAGACTGGATCGGAATTTACAAAATGGGGCAGACCCCAGGAACCAATACTTCCATCAAATGGAGCTACGTAACCACACCATCAGGAACACTGAATTTTACAGGCCTTCCTAAAGGATATTACTATGCCCAATATCTGCTTGAAGATGGATATACCGGAATTGGTGATAAAGTGTTCTTTAAAGTAGGGGATATCGTTACAGAATTATGGATCAATAAACCGGTTTATACATTAGGGGAGAATATTACCGCTTCATGGACAGATTCTCCGGGAATCATCAAAGACTGGCTGGGAATCTATCCACAGAATATCCAGACCCCGGATGATAACTTTGTTTCGTATACCTATTTTGACGGGATTACTCAGGGAACAAAATCAATTCAGGGAACAGCGGTTCCTGCCACACCGGGGAATTACTATATGGTGATGTTCACCAATGATTCCTACACCGAAGTTTCCAACAGAGTACAGTTCCAGGTAACCTCACCAACACTGGGAATAGAAGAAGCTAAGGCTACCGAAAAGAACGTCGTTCTATACCCGAATCCAACCAAACCAGGAGAGCCTACTTTCATCAAAAGTGATTACCCGATTGAGAAAATCGAACTGGTATCCGCTTCAGGAGAACTCTTGTATGAATCGAAAAATATAAACAATCAGCGTTTTTCTCTGGTGAATGAAAACCTTCCGAAAGGAGTATACTTTGTAAAAGTTCATACCAGAAAATTATTTACGCTAAAGCTTATTGTACAGTAAAATTCAGGTAAATCCTTATAAAAGTAAAGCGGCCGTCTCCACAGACGGCCGCTTTTTTCAAAATTTATCTTTAATAATTACAGATGGTAATTCAAATATGATTTAGAACTCATTCAACAAATCATCCTCATTGAGGTTGGTTTGAAGAGCGCTGTAAGCATCCTGGTCTTCTGCTCCTGCCAGTACTTTGGTATCCTGAATCAGCTTTCCGTCTGCATTGTAAACCTTCAGTAAAATCCATTTTCCGCTGCGTTCCAGTTCTTTCATTCCGGATTCTGTTCTGTATTTCACTTTTCCGCTCTGAAGAACACCTTCTTTCACGGTTGCCTTATTGCCGGGTTTACCTTTTACATACTGCACAATCTGGCCTGTAAAGCCGTCTGTTCCTTCCAAAGGCTGCGTATAGGTATAAATAACAGCTCCTTTTTCATCATATACGGTAGAATCATATCCTGTCTGTTTGGCATTCAGCTTTTTCTCAGATTTTAACCTTTCATCTTCTTTAAATGCTTTGGACAGTGTTACAACCCCATCTTTATAATGATGTTCGCTGTAATCTTCATATACGGTTCCGTTGTAAGGCATTTCATCCTTGTAGGTTACATTACCTTTTAATCTTCCATCCGGATAATAATACTTGATCTCCTGAACAGAATCATCAACAGAAATCTTTTCAGACGAAAGTTTCCCGTTATCATCAAAATTCTTATTAAGAACCACAGAACCATTTTTATAAACATCAATCATGGAAATATGGGAAAGATCATAGTTGAACTGGTAATCTTCACCTTCCCAGGCGGTATACGTATCAGATTCTTTACTGTACTGGTACACAAGGTTGCCTATTTTCTTTCCGGTTTCATCATAGGTTGTTTTATAACCGTCTTTCTTATTTTTCTTTTCCTCCTGAAGGATTTTTCCGTTTTTAGAATAGATAATTCCTTCTTTTACCGTGCCATCACTTTTATATTTCTCGATCTTGGAAACCCTCATCGGATCATAATAGTACTCAACCATGACATTATCAGCGGAGCTTCCTGCATTGCTGGTTCCGATGTGTTTTCCTTTTTCACCGTAATATTTGGTTTCATACTTTCCGCTGCTGTCAGTGGTTACCTCATAACGAATTCCTTTAATGTCTTCATCGTAAACAATCGTTTTAAAGTTTTCCGCACTTTCGTATACCGTAATACTGTTGTAGTAAGAAAAGTTTTCCGGATCCTTGTAGCTGTATATTTTTCCTTTAAAAGTTCCGTCAGCCTTATAAACAAGGTCTTCAGTAGGTCTTCCTTTTTCATCAAACGTCTGGGCAGGTCCTACCTGTTTTCCTCCGGAGAATGTACCCATGCTTGCAATTTTACCCTCTGGAGTATACCAGGTTACCTTACCTTCAAAAACCTCACTGCCCGGGGTAGTGTTTGAAGCCAGGCCTTCCATCTGAAGCTTTCCGTCTTTGTAAAAATCTTTGATTAAAGTGAGCTTGCCTTTGGATTGAGTTTCACGGTAAAACTCCATATTTTCCTGATTAGTCTGTTCCCAGTTTTCATCAAAATACGTTTTTTCCTGGGCGTATACATTAAAGCCGAGTACAAATACAAACAGCGCCGAGGTCAATAATTTTTTCATGTTTTTATTAAAATTTAAATGATTTTGAATGGTGTATAAGGCTGGGTTCTGAACAGTATGGAAATACTGCTGAAATACAAGATGAAAACAGCTGTTAACTGTTACAGAATAACCTTTTTACATAGAAGTTGTGTTGAGTTAAATGATACCTGAAATCACAATACAAATCATGACTCTAGGGTTTGAAGCCCCAAATATAAATCAATTTAATGAGAAATAGATGTTGAACGGACAGATTTGTTCATTTATGTTATATAACGTATTGAATATTATTATTTTAAATTTTAGATTCAAAATAGAAGAAAAACCGACTAATTCCGGCCACCGGATATCCGGGAAAATTTTATTAAATTTAGCCAACAGAAAATCTAATATTTCATGATAGATAAAAGAGTACAAAATGCGAAAGAGGCCATCGAAGGAATTAAGGATGGAATGACCCTGATGCTGGGCGGATTTGGTCTTTGCGGTATCCCTGAAAACTCAATTAATGCTTTGGTAGAAAGCGATGTGAAAGATCTTACCTGTATTTCGAATAATGCCGGAGTAGATGATTTCGGGCTTGGTTTACTTCTTCACAAAAGACAGATTAAAAAAATGATCTCTTCTTATGTAGGGGAAAATGCAGAATTTGAAAGACAGATGCTTTCAGGTGAATTGGAGGTAGAACTTACTCCACAGGGAACTTTAGCCGAAAAATGCAGAGCGGCACAGGCAGGAATTCCCGCTTTCTATACCCCTGCAGGCTATGGAACAGAAGTAGCAGAAGGAAAAGAAGTAAAAGAATTCAACGGAAAACCTCACATCCTTGAACATGCCTATAAAGCAGATTTTTCTATCGTAAAAGCATGGAAAGGTGATCATGCCGGAAACCTTATCTTCAAAGGTTCAGCCAGAAACTTCAACCACCCGATGGCCGGAGCAGCAAAAATTACCATTGCTGAAGTGGAAGAACTGGTAGCTCCGGGAGAACTGGATCCGAACGAGATACATATTCCGGGAATTATGATCCAGAGAATTTTCCAGGGTGAAAAATTTGAAAAAAGAATTGAACAGAGAACGGTGAGAAGTAAAGAGTAATTTCTGACCCTACCTGATTATAAAAAAAACAAAGCGCTGAACCTACATTCAGCGCTTTATTTATGGTTGTGGGGCTATCATTTTTCGTTCCCCGATCTGTTGTCGCCACATAGCGTAGTACAAGCCTTTTTCGACAATCAGATTATCGTGGGATCCGGTTTCAATCACCTGGCCGCGCTCAAGCACATAAATTTTGTCTGCATGCATGATCGTACTTAAACGGTGGGCGATAAGAACGGTAATCTGTTCCCTTTCTTTTGATATGTTTTTAATAGTAGATGTAATCTCTTCCTCTGTGATACTGTCCAAAGCGGAAGTCGCTTCATCAAAGATTAACAGATGAGGTTTCCTTAAAAGGGCCCTTGCAATGGCAATTCTTTGTTTTTCGCCGCCACTAAGCTTCAGTCCGCCTTCTCCGATTACTGTTTCAATACCTTTTTCTGCTCTTTCCAATAATGCAGTACAGCTTGATTTCTCCAGAGCAGCTGCCAGTTCTGATTCCGTAGCCTTAGGATTAACAAAAAGAAGGTTTTCCTTAATGGTTCCCGCAAAAAGCTGGGTATCCTGGGTTACAAAACCAATCTGGTTTCTGAGTTCATCAAAATCAAATTCCTTTCCGTTAATTGAATTATAAAAAATATTTCCTTCCTGAGGCCTGTAAAGCCCAACCAGCAATTTTACCATCGTACTTTTCCCGGAACCGCTCGGCCCTACAAAAGCAATGGTTTCACCATTTTTAACATCAAAAGAAATATTATTTAAAGCTTTATACTGGGCAGACTGATGCTTGAATGAAACATGCCTGAATTCCAGTTCCTCAATAGCTCCGATCTGTTTCGGATGAAGTGGCTTTTCTTCCACATCCTTTTTCATTAAACGGTCAAAATTCTGAAGAGAGGCTTCCGCTTCACGATAAGAAATAATGATATTCCCAATTTCCTGCATCGGTCCGAAAATGAAAAAACCATAAAACATCAACGACAGATACTGGCCTGGAGTTACAATATTTTTGAAAATTAAAAGCAGTAAAGTCAGAGTGATCATCTGCTGAAGGAAATTAACCATCGTTCCCTGAATAAAACTTAAAGAACGGATGCTTTTCACCTTTCTCAGCTCAAGCCCAAGAATCTTGTACGTATTGTTATTCAAACGGATAACTTCCTGGTTAGTTAATCCTAAGCTTTTTACAATTTCTATATTTCTAAGGCTTTCTGTGGTACTTCCGGCCAAAGAAGTCGTTTCCGAAACAATATTCTTCTGAATAACCTTTATTCTTTTGCTTAATAAATTGGTAATAAAAGCAATCAGGAAAATTCCGCAGATGTAGACCGGCATAATAGACCAGTGCAGACGGATCGCATATACCGAAACGAAAATAATGCTCACTAAAATTCCAAAGAAAATATTAATAAAATTAGTGATGAATTTTACAGAATCTTCTCTTACTTTCGTTAAAATAGACAGCGTTTCACCGCTTCTCTGATCTTCAAATTCCTGATACGGCAACGCCATGGAATGTTTTAAGCCGTCTGTGAAGATTTTAGCCCCAAACTTTTGGGTAATCACACTTACCACATAATCCTGGAAAGCCTTGGCAATTCTGCTTATCATAGCCGTTCCAATCAGTAATCCTAAAAAATAGAAAGCCCCGTGATAAACGCTGGTTCCGTATAAATATTCGTTCAGGTTTCGAGGTAAAAGCTTTTCCTTATCAAAGAAATTGGGATGGGTGACCAGCCTGTCCAGAATATTCCCTGTAATAGCGGGAGCAAATAAAGAAAAAACCTGATTGATGGTTGCCAACAGCAAAGAAATGATAATCAGCCATTGGTAAGGTTTAAGGTATCTTAAAAGTATTTTCATTCGATTAAATAAAGGTACAAAATTAAAGATATTATTTTTACTAACAGTGTTAATTTTTAAGTGGAATAAAGTCCTTTTGTATTCAGCTGAAAATAATTAAATTGCAGTCTAAGTTTTTACTATGCTTACAAAAGAACAAATTGCCAAAAGAATTTCAAAAGAACTGAAAGATCGCTATTATGTAAACCTGGGAATAGGAATTCCTACTTTGGTTGCCAACTATGTTCCGGAAGGTATTTCCGTAGAATTCCAGAGTGAAAACGGAGTTCTCGGGATGGGGCCTTTCCCTTTCGAAGGTGAAGAAGATGCCGATATCATCAATGCCGGAAAACAAACCATCACTATTTTAGAGGGAGGTTCATTCTTCGATTCTGCATTCAGTTTCGGGATGATCAGAGGCCAGAAAGTGGACTTGACCATTCTTGGGGCGATGGAGGTTTCTGAAAACGGGGATATTGCCAACTGGAAAATCCCTGGAAAAATGGTAAAAGGAATGGGAGGTGCTATGGATCTGGTAGCTTCCGCTGAAAATATCATCGTAGCTATGATGCATGTGAACAAAGCAGGAGAAAGCAAAATCCTTAAAAAATGTACCCTTCCGCTTACCGGAGTGAACTGCGTGAAAAGAGTAGTGACGGAACTGGCGGTTCTGGATGTTACCCCTGCAGGTTTCAAACTGGTAGAAAGAGCACCGGGAGTTTCGGTAGAACATATCATCAATTCCACAGAAGCAGATCTGATTATTGAAGGTGAAATTCCTGAAATGCAGTTTTAGAGGTTCTGAGAAACGATCAATAATTTAATATCAATATAAAGCAGCAAGGATTTTTTCCTGCTGCTTTTTTATGTTCCGGTATTTACCATTAAAAGAAATTACAATGTAAAAAGTGAATTTCTCTTTACAAAGCAGTAACAGGAACTTTATAACAATTATTTTTCATTAAGAATGTGTTGTAATATTAATGCTGTTGCTTTTGCATCGTCTAATGCCCTGTGAAACTTAAAATCTTCTTTTACATTCATTTTTTCTAACACTCTTTCTAATGAAATTCCAGAGGTAGAGATGTTTTTTTTCGCCAGCCAGTAAACACCCAGTGCTCTGATGTCAAAACCTCCACCAACAAAATATTTATTATAATCAAATCCAAATTCCGTAAATTCTTTCCTCAAAAGAGGCAAGTCGTAATACAATCCCCAACCAGCTAAAGTTGATTTATTTTTTTCTCCATACCAATCTAGAAACAGGAGAATTGCTTCATCAAAATACTTTTCATTTTCAACCATTTCATTTGTAATGTTTGTAATGTCCGTGATTTCAGGTAGAATTGGAAAATTTTTTGGTTTTATTAAAATTGAGAATTCGCTTTTTATTTCAAAAGTTTTCCTATCTAATTTTACAGCCCCTATTTCTATTATATTAGTTTCATTTATTTCATTTCTTCCAAAAGTTTTGCAACTTCCTTCTAAATCATAAATCACTAAATCACTTGAAAATTTCATACTATAGTTTTTAGGGGTTTTTAAGTTTGCTTGCTACTAATTTGATCAACAATTTTAAAATTCTCAATATTGTTTTCTATGTTGTTATTAAAAACATTCATATTAAGTTTTTACAGATCTTTTTTCAAAGATATATTCTTACTACGCAATCTATTAGCGCATCTAATCGTTTGAAATTTAGAGTTGAAAAGAATAACCAAAAAGATCTGTGGAATTCGAGAGATCTGTGGGAAACTTTTAACTATAGAATTGATCTTAATGGTTTAAATAAAATTAGAAAATCAGCGTCATCTGCTCGATCAGCGAGAATAAGAAATATCCGCAACTGATTCCGGTAAAAACAAAAACCTTGTCCATCGACAAGGTTTTTTTTGATCTGTATTTGTTTCTTATTTCTGATCTTGTGCTCCGAAAACTTTCTGCAAAATGCTTGTAGTTCTCATCGCCGGAGTATTTCTGATACCGCTTTCTTTATCAGCTACCATTTTGAAAACCCCATTAATCGTTTCTGTAGTCACATACTCATTAAGATCAGTCGTTACCGACTGCCCTGTAAATGTATTGTACTTGGAGATCAGGTTTTTCCATACCGTATCAGCGCCTACTTTCCCGAGGGACGCTTTTACCTTAGGCTGAAAAGCTGTGAACAACTGGCTTTGGGTTTTACTCTGAAGATAATTAGTCGCTGCGTTATCACTGCCTAACAAAATATTTTTTGCATCAGTAATCGTCATAGAAGTGATTGCTTTAGTGAAAATTGGAGCAGCTTCTGTTACGGCATCTTCAGCGGCCCTGTTTAAAAGTTTTACGCCTTCATCAGCCAGACTTCCCATTCCTATAGAACGTAAAGTATTGTCTATTTTTCTTAATTTCTCAGGCATTAAAATCTTCACCGCTTCATTCTTTAAGAAACCATCAGTAAGAGCCAGCTTCTTTACACCATCGGTAACCCCCATGCTTAAAGCCTCTTTTAACCCTGATGAAATCTGTGTAGAAGTAAGACTCCCCAGATTCACAGATGAGTTTTTGGTGGGAGTAGTAGCCACTGGAGTTGTTGTTGTGGAATTTTTTGTTTTCGACGGATTTTCAAGATCCACACCTGTTTTATCTTTTACTGTAGATTTAATAATATCGAAGAGTTGTGCCTGCGCAGAAATAGAAAATAATAAACCGGCCGCCAGCAAAATGCTTTTTCTCATTGTATTTTTTTACAAATTTAGATCTTTTATTTTTTGATAAGTTAAATGCAGCTGAAGATTTGGAAAATAATTATCTTAGCGAAAACCTTATCCACATCCAATGGTACGAAATCTTTTATTATTTTTTGTAGTACTTTCAAACGTAATTTTAGCTCAAAATAAATTGAACCTAATTCCTTATCCCCAGAAAATTGAAGTTTTAAAAGGAGAGTTTATTATTCCTGAGACTTTATTATTAAGCGGTGACCTGCCCAAAGAAGAAACGGAATATTTCAAAAAACGTTTGGGTTCTATGATGAAGTTTCAATACGCTCAAAAGGGTAGTGGGACGCATCTGACGAACTCCATCATTCCTCCGGTTTCTGTAACAGATGTCGAAAAGAAAAAAGAATATTACTCTATAGAAATTTCTCCAAAACAGATTCACGTAAATTCTTACTCCCGACAAGGATATTTTCTGGCACTTCAGACTTTAATTCAATTATTTGAAGATCACCAGGCTGACAGGAAAATTCCTGTTTTAAAAATTGAAGATCAGCCAAAGTTTTCATGGCGTGGAATGCACCTGGATGTCTGCCGTCACTTTTTTACGGTAGATGAGGTAAAGCAATACATTGACTATCTGGCAATGTACAAGCTGAATACTTTTCACTGGCATCTAACGGATGATCAGGGCTGGAGAATTGAGATTAAAAAATATCCGAAGCTTACCCAATTAGGGTCAAAACGTAAAGAATCCATGATCGGGGCTTATGTAGATAATACATTTGACGGAAAACCATACGGGCCGTTTTTCTATACTCAGGAACAGATTAAAGACGTTGTGAAATATGCACAGCAAAGACATATCACCGTAGTTCCGGAAATTGAAATGCCGGGACACGCTCTTGCCGCCCTTACTGCATATCCAGAATTAGCGTGTACCAAAGGCCCTTTTGAACCGGCTACGAAATGGGGCGTATTTGATGATGTTTTCTGTCCCAAAGAAGAGACATTCACGTTTCTTGAGAATGTTCTGGATGAAGTGATGAAGCTTTTCCCGTCACAATACATTCACATCGGGGGTGATGAATGCCCGAAAACAAGATGGAAAGAATGTGCCCACTGCCAGGAACTGATTAAGAAAAATAATTTAAAGGACGAACATGGTCTTCAGAGCTATTTCATTCATAGAATTGAAAAATATGTGAACAGTAAAGGAAGAAAAATCATTGGCTGGGATGAAATTTTAGAAGGTGGTCTGGCTCCAAATGCTGCCGTAATGAGCTGGACAGGCGTAAACGGAGGCATTGAAGCCGCAAAATCAGGACATTTCGCGGTAATGACACCAGGAGCCTTTTGCTATTTTGATCATTATCAGGGCGATCCACAGTCGGAACCCAATGCTTTCGGCGGATTTACCCCACTGGACAAGATCTATTCCTACAACCCCATTCCTTCTGAGCTGAATGCTGAACAGGCCAAATACATCATGGGAGTACAGGCTAATCTGTGGACTGAATATATTACTGATTTCAGACAGGTGCAGTATATGATTTTCCCAAGACTGATGGCACTTTCCGAGGTTAGTTGGGGTACATCGGACCCAAAAAACTATAAAGAATTTGAAAACCGGGTGATTGATCAGTTTAAAGTTCTGGATAAAATGAAAGTGAACTATGCCAGAAGCATCTACAACCTTTCAGGAAAAGTAATTCCTTCTAGTAATGGTATTGCTTACGAACTGTCGACTTCACAAAACTCAGACGGAATCCGCTATACTTTAGACGGAACAGATCCGTCGATAAATTCTAAAACTTATCAGGGGCCTGTTTCAATTCCGGGTTCTTTAACCATTAAATCAGCTTATTTTGAAGATGGCAAGCTGAAAAGTGCAGTTTCATCACAGCAGTTTACCATCTCAAAAGCAACGGGAAAAAATATAACCCTTGAGCAGCAGCCAAGTGAGAATTATTCTTTCGGAGGAGCCTTTACTTTGGTGGACGGAATTATCGGAAACACCAGACAGTTGGGCAAAACATGGCTTGGATTTCAGGGAAAAGATGTTACCGCAGTAATTGATTTCGGACAGAAAACCAACTTTTCAGAAGTTTATTTCAATACTTTAGAAAACAAGGGAAGCTGGATCCACCTGGCCAATTCCGCACAGATTTTCGTTTCCGATGATAACCGGAATTTCAAAACGATCAAAGAGATTGGTAAAGAAGAAATTCAGAAAGCCAAAGGGAAAATTAAATTGGGAGTCGGCAGTCAGAATTCAAGATACATCAAAGTTAAAATAGAAAACGCAGGAATCATTCCATCCGGAAATCCCGGTGCCGATTCCAAAGCCTGGCTGTTTGTTGACGAAATTGGCGTAAATTAACCGTAAAAGCACTAAAAAATGCAGGAGTCTGTACTTTCGTCCGAATTTTCCTCTTCACCGGAGCTTGTAGAAAAGCTTTATCAGAACGGTATCACCAAACATTATCATGAAGGGGATATTATTCTAGATGAGAATGCTTCTATCCGTTCCATTCCAATCGTGATGAAAGGAATGATGAAAGTGATCAGAACAGAAGAGGATGGGCGCGAGATCCTGCTGTACTATATCAAATCCGGAGAAAGCTGTATCATGTCTTTCCTCGGCGGAATGCATAATGAAAAAAGTGTTGTAAAAGCAGAAGTGGAAGAAGATTCCGAAATTCTTTTCCTGCCGGTAGATAAAGTTTCATTATTCATCAAAGAACATCCGGAATGGCTGGATTATATTTTCAGGCTTTATCATAAACGTTTTGAAGAACTGCTGGATATTATCAATGCCATTGCTTTTAAAAAAGTAGACGAAAGACTGCTCGATCTGTTGAATAAAAAAGCAGAACTTACCCAATCCCAAACCATCACCACGACCCATGAACAGCTTGCCAATGAACTGGGAACCGCCAGGGTAGTCGTCTCAAGGCTCCTCAAACAGCTGGAAGACGCAGGTAGAGTAAAGCTTGGCAGAAATAAAATTATTCTTCTTTCATAAAAATAAGACTTTCCCTCTCAAATTTTTACCTTGAAGTTTTCCAAAGATAGACACGAATTTCACAGATTTTTTGCTGTTTTCTCTGGCGAATCAGGCAGATTGAGCAGATTTAAAACTTTTGTGGTTAATTAAATCCGTTATGTAACAAAAGTAGCTGTACTCCTCGCAAAATAATTCCACTTTTGCCCCGTAATTATTGATTGAAATGGAAATTATAGGCTACACGTCAGCAGTTTTAATAGGAATTTCTCTGGGGTTAATAGGTGGGGGAGGCAGTATTCTCACGGTTCCGGTTCTGGTTTACCTTTTTGGATTGGATGCTTTTCTGGCAGCAGAATATTCACTTTTTATCGTAGGAATAAGCAGTGCCGCTGGATCTCTGGCTTATCTTAAGAATGGGCAGGTTGATCTTAAAACAGCAGTGGTTTTTGGAATTCCTTCCATTATCTCCATTTTTCTTACCAGGATTTATATTGTGCCTTTGATTCCGGTGGAGGTTTTAAGAGCAGGAGATTTTGCTTTAACAAGAAACACTTTTTTATTACTCATTTTTGCCGTTCTGATGATCGTTGCCTCTTATAAAATGATCAGAAAAAATAAAAATGAAAATACAGCTGTTATAAAAGAAAATATTTTTCTGGCAGCAGGAGAAGGGTCTCTTATCGGGGTCTTAACAGGCCTGGTAGGAGCCGGTGGCGGGTTTATGATTATTCCTGCTTTGGTAGGACTGTTAAAAATACCGATGAAAACGGCAGTAGGAACCTCTTTAGTCATTATTTCTCTGAATTCGTTAATAGGATTTTCCTCATCAGTAGGTAATACCGTAATCGAATGGAAATTTTTAATTTCTATTGCAGGAATTGCCGTTATAGGAATCATCATCGGTTCTTATTTCTCCGGGAAGATTGATGGTAAAAAACTGAAACCTGCATTCGGATGGTTTATTATGGTGATGGGAGTGTATATTATTTTTAAAGAAATCTTCTTTTAAGTTTCTTATGTAACAAAAGTAGCTGTACAGGAAACCGGAAAGCCGGAAATTTGAATGATTAAAAAACAAAGAAATATGAAAATAGAACAGATTTATACAGGATGTCTGGCACAAGGAGCTTATTATATTGTATCAGAAGGTGAAGCGGCTATTATTGATCCGTTACGTGAAACAAAACCCTATCTGGAAAAGTTGAAAAAAGATGGCGTAAAACTGAAATATATTTTTGAAACCCATTTTCATGCAGATTTTGTAAGCGGACATATAGACCTGAGCAGAGAAACCGGAGCTCCTATCGTCTATGGGACTTCTGCAGAACCGGAATTTGAGGCGGTCATTGCTGAAGACGGACAAGTATTTGAAATCGGGAAAATCAGAATAAAAGTATTGTATACCCCGGGACATACTCTGGAAAGTGCTTCTTATCTGCTGATTGATGAAGGAGGAAAAGAAAAAGCGTTATTTAGCGGAGATACCTTATTTTTGGGAGATGTAGGGCGTCCGGATCTGGCCCAGAAAGCTGCCGATATGACCCCGGAAGAGCTGGCAGGATTGCTGTATGACAGTTTATATCAGAAGATTCTTCCTTTAAACGGAGATATTATGGTATATCCGGCACACGGTTCAGGCTCAGCATGTGGTAAAAATATGCAGAAAGAAACGGCAGATACTCTGGAGAATCAGAAAAAAACGAATTATGCTCTGAATCAGCCGGATAAAGAATCATTCATCAGAGAAGTTCTTGATGGATTGCTGCCACCACCTGCTTACTTCGGAATGAATGTAGTGATGAATAAAAAAGGGTACAGCAGCTTTGATGAGGTATTGTCTAAAAGTCTGCATGCCTTATCACCACAACAGTTTGAAGAAATAGCGGAAGCGTCCGGTGCCTTAATTGTAGATGTAAGAAATAACAGAAAATTTGCCAAAGGTTTTATACCGCAATCCATAAATATAGGTCTTGACGGTGATTTTGCACCATGGGCAGGAGCACTGATTGCAGATGTAAGCCAGCCAATACTGCTGGTTGCAGATGAAGAAAACGAAGAAGAATCGGTTACCAGACTCAGTCGTGTTGGTTTTGATAATGTCCTGGGTTTTCTGAAAGGAAGTTTTAACGCCTGGAAAAACAGCGGAAGAGAAATAGACGCTGTCAACCGTATCACAGCAGAACAGTTTGAGAAAGAAATAAAAGGAAAATATACTAAGATCATCGATGTAAGAAAGGAAAGTGAATACGATGCAGAACATATCGAAGGGGCATATAGCAGACCTCTGGCCTATATCAATGAATGGATTGGTGAAATAGATCCCGAAGAACATTTTTATCTGCACTGCGCCGGAGGGTATAGAAGTATGATCGCAGCCGGAATTCTTCAGGTAAGGGGATACAGAAATTTTACCGATATTGAAGGAGGATTCAATGCTATTGCAGAAACCGGTATTCCGAAAAGTAATTTCGTATGCCCGTCTAAAATTTTAAACCAATAAGATTAAAAATAAAATATTTATGTTGGAGATTATAAAAGAACCTTGGCCCTGGTATATAGCAGGACCTTTGATTGGGCTTACCGTTCCCGCTCTTCTTATCCTCGGAAATAAATCTTTCGGGATCAGTTCATCACTGAGACATATTTGTGCCGCCTGTGTTCCTGCCGGAATCAACTTCTTTAAGTATGATTGGAAAAAAGAAGCCTGGAACCTGTTTTTTGTGCTCGGAATTTTCTTCGGAGGACTGATCGCTTCTCAATTTCTTCTCAATCCTGGAGAAATTACCGTAAATCCGGAACTGAAAACTGAGCTGGCAGGCTATGGAATTACAGATTATAGCAATCTCGTTCCCGGTCAGCTGATGAATTTTGAAAGTCTTTTTACCCTGAGAGGATTTATCATGATGGTCATCGGCGGATTTCTTGTGGGGTTTGGAACCAGATATGCAGGAGGCTGCACAAGTGGTCATGCGATTATGGGACTTTCAAATCTGCAATGGCCGTCATTGGTGGCAACCATATGCTTTATGATTGGTGGGTTTTTAATGGCTAACTTGATATTACCTTTTATTCTTTCATTATAATTTAAACAGATAGTACTCATGATAAAAGAAAAAGAACAGGATATCCGTCATCAGGATGCCGTTTGCACCAATGAGACCAATCTTGACCACAAATGGTATTATCATCTTAAATATCTCGCTGCCGGAATTATTTTCGGAATTATCTTCGTAAAAGCCGAAGTGATCAGCTGGTTCAGAATACAGGAAATGTTCCGCCTGCAGTCGTTCCACATGTACGGAATCATTGGTAGTGCGGTTTTAGTGGGAATAATTTCCGTTTGGCTGATCAAAAAGTTTAAAATTAAAACGATTTATGGTGAACCCATTACAATAGCATCCAAAAAGTTCAGTAAAGGGCAGATCTACGGTGGAATTATTTTTGGCTTTGGATGGGCTATTACAGGAGCCTGTCCGGGACCTCTTTTTGCCCAGATCGGAACGGGAGCATTGGCTGTAAGCGTTACTTTATTGAGTGCCATTGCCGGAACATGGGTTTATGGATATTTCAGAGATAAGTTACCCCATTAGTGATAAGGGTTTAATCAAAAAAGACTGCCGATGATCTTCGACAGTCTTTTTTGATGTATAAAATTATGAATAAATGAAGTTTTTTGCTCCTAAAGCCATATAAAGATTAATCCGTTCCATTTTGTCCTGAAGTTCCAGATTGATGAGGTTCATTTCATTTTTAAGAAGATCCCTCTGTTTTCTGATCAGTACAAAACTGTTATTGGTTCCCACTTTAATCTGCTTTCGGGTGAGATTAATATTATTTTTCAGTTCATCAATGGCTTTGCGGTTATAACTCATCTGCTTTTCAACAGACTGTAAATTAGCTAATGAAGATTCCACTTCGTTCAATGCGTTCAGAACAGCCTTTGAATATTCTTCAACAACCTGTTTCTGCCGGGAATTCTTTATTTCCACATTCTTTTTCAGTTTTCCGCCGTTGAACAAAGGAGAAACAAGTCCTCCGCCTACCCGGAGCAGCGGATTGGAAAATATAGAGTTGATAGCTTCTACATTGCTGCCTGCTGTTCCCAGAGAAGAACTTATGGTAAGTGATGGAAGCCTGGCAGCTTTGGCCTGCTGGACTTCATAAAAAGCTTTTTCTATCTGGAAATGATAAGCCTGTATATCTGATCTGTTTTCTAATAATTCCAGTGGGAAAGATTCAGGGATATCATTTTCTACAGGCTCAAAAGAATGTTGTGTGGCCAGTTTTCCTTCCGGATATCTTCCGGTGAGAAGCTCAAGAGATCTTCTGGATTGGGTATTGGCATTTCTGATCTTTTCCAGATAGCCCTCCAGGGAAATAATTTCCGCAGAAATATTAGACAGATCCAGAGCATTGGCTGTTCCTACTTTTTTCTGGATCATATAGAGCTTTTCCAACTCCTTTGTCTGCTGAATATAACTTTCTATTTTATCCTCCTGAATGTTTCCTGCAATATTCAGGTAATAGGCTTTAGCAATCATCGCAGCTATGGACTGATGTAACAGAGTATTCTGATGTTTCACAGAAAAATAATCACTTATGCTGGCCATTTGAGCTGATTTATTTTTACCCCACAGATCTATTTCCCAGCTGGCTTTTAAAGCAAGACGCCGGATCTGGCTTTCACTCACCAGATTATTAGAGGTGTTGGCAACAGCACTGACGCTCGGATAAAGATTGCTTCCCGCAATTTCCATAGCCAGTTCAATCTGGTTAAGCTTTTCTCTGGCAATAATAAGATCTGCATTGTACAGCATTCCTTCCTTAATCAGTATTTCCAGCTGAGGCGTTTTAAGATCTGTAATCCATCCATAAGATAGTGACCTGGAATTAGTCTCCCTGTCGAAGATCCAGTCATCGGGAATAGTTACATGAGCAGCGATTTCACTGTTTTCCTTAAGCTGGTTTATATTTTCTTTGGTAGGCTCTTTGTAGCCTATGCAGGATGTTAAACCTACAGAAAGGATCCCAAGTATAATTAACTTTCTATACATATTAATGAAGTTTTGGGATCAGGAAGTTGATTTTACTGTTCACACGGACCATTACTTTTCGGATAAGATGTAACGGTTTGATATGATCGGAATAAATCACTGCAGTTCCTCTGGCTCCAACGGTAAGCTGCTTCTGGTCATCTTCCAGTACAAATTTTGCGATAAGTTTTCCATCGGTCTCCGGTAATTGTCTCGCAGTATCAGGAAGCCCTGCGGTAGAGCCGTTTCCTCCAAGCATTCCTCCGGCATTGTTCATAATCCCCTGGCTTGTTGCATCAATTACATACTCAAGTCTGGCTTTAACCACCTTACCCGGTTCTGTTTTAAGGGCTAGTTCAACTTCATCCCCCTTTTTTACCGTTTCAAGTTCGTTTTGCGCAAAAAATCCAATAACAGACTGCTGCTTCTGAATTAAAACAAAAGCTGATTTAAAAGGAGCCATGATAGCACCTTCATTAAGCTGAACATTGGGAATAACCCCGTCTGTAGGAGCTAAAACAACCGTTTGGGAAAGATTCCATTTAGCCTGGTCCAGTTTAGCCTGGATTTCCGAAACCGATGAATTTTCACCGTTATAAGATGCATTGGATTTCGTTTCCAGAGATTGCTGTTGTGATTGGGCTGCACTGATACGTGATTGAAGATCACGTACATTGGTAATGGCCTGTTCCAGATCAAATTTGTTGGCTGCTCCGGCCTGTACCAATTCCTGATACTGAGCCACTCTCTTATTCGCCAGATCCAGCTGATACTGAAGTCCTGCAATGTTTTTTCTGGATGCAGAAATATCTGTATTATAAGAGCTTACCGTGGCTTTCATATTGCTGAGTTTTGCCTCCAGAGATTTGATTTCCTGTACGTAAGGTTCCCTGTCCAGTACAAATAAAGTATCTCCTTTTTTTACTTCCTGATTGGTGGTTACATACACCTTCTTTACCTTTCCCAGAACCTGAGTGGTTATGTCCACACTTCGGTTTCCTACCTTTACATCTGAGGTAATGGGACAAAAATAATTGAGGCTTAATATTAAAGCAATAGAGCCAAAAATAGGAAGGGAATAAACAACAACCTGAGTTGTGAATGTCCAGGGAATAAGTTTTAATTTTTTAATAAGCAGCCAGCAGATTCCGGCATATATGGCGATGAGTAATTCAAGCATGAGTGTTAATTTTCTGTTATTTCTAATTTTTCTTCTTCTTCGGTAATAGCACTGTCTTCTTCCGGGGTATTCTGATTCCCGTATTCATAATTGGCCCAGATTAAAGCAGCGGGCCACAGCAGACCTCCGAAAATCAGTGAAAGAAGGCACATGCTTTTAATTGCTTTTAACTGAGGATGATTCTTTTTCTCAGCCACTTTTTCCGGATAAATATGAGCTTTCCAGAAAAGGTAAATACCAGCAAGGGGTAAAATCAGTAAAATGAGCCATGAAGCGGCATCAGCTATAGTGTCTTCCATATGACCTGTTGATGCATGAACAAAATTGCATGAAAATAACAGGCAGAGAAGTAAGGATATTCTTTTCATAAAATAATAATGATATAAGGTAATAATGAAATTAAATTGTAAAACAAGGCGTTGCAGCCAATCCGTTAATGAATATTCGGCTGGTTACTCTAAATCTTTGAAAGACTAAAGATTATTCAATAATATTTTGTTTTTAGGTGATGTTTTTCTCATTTTGCTTTTAATTGTTTGGGTAATAGTATTTTGAGTAAGCAAAATTAGGCTGAATAAAACGGGAAAAAGTATTCCTAAGTTATTTTTTTCTTTCGTTTCTTTTTTTATGAATCCGGGCGGTCATGCGTGAAAGAGAGTTGGGAGTAATTCCGAGAAAGTTAGCAATGTACTTTCTGCTGGCATTCTGGGAAGTAAAAGGACGCGATTCCAGAAATTCTTCATAACGGGAATGCGGAGAGGTAGAACAAAACTGTTCTGTGCGTACTTTTAAGATGCTGATGATTTGCTTCAGAGACTTCAGATACATATTGTAAATACCTCTGTACTGAAATGCCTTTTCTTCAAATTCATTTTTATTAAACATGAAAATTTGGGTTTCAATAACAGCTTCTATCGTATATTTTCTTTCATGTTCATCAGAATAGGATTCCGGGCTTTCCATAATGGCAGCTTCTCTCTCCGAAGGTAAGAATAAATTACTCTCAACCCCATTTTCATCATCAAAGAAAAACCTTAATAGTCCATTGGAAAGTATAAACAGCTGATCGAAAGATCTGCCTGGTTCTGCAAGCTTTTCTTTCTTACGAAGAAGCCGGGGAGTACTGATACTTACCAGAACATTAATTTCTTCATCAGATAATTCCTGAAAGAAAGCAATACTCCTGAAAGTTTTAAAGGTGTCCATTACAGGAGTAAAGATAAATAAAAAATAATATGAAAATTTAGTTAGCCTATTTTACAGATTTCATTGAAGTTTTTTTAAGATATTTGTGAGGTATTATATAATTCTTAGATACCATGAGCAATAACCGAAGAAGCTTTATCAAAAAACTGGGAATAGCAACAGCAGCACTTGCGGTAAACCCGTTAGATTTAATGGCTGGCGAATTACCTGAAAATAATAAACCCTTAAATAAGCCAATAGTCCTGTCCACCTGGAATTTCGGACTGAAAGCCAATGAAGAAGCCTGGACCATACTTGGAAGGGGAGGAAAAGCACTGGATGCCGTTGAAAAAGGAGTTCGCCTTGTAGAGTTAGATCCCAAAGAAAGAAGTGTTGGTTATGGCGGACGTCCGGACAGAGATGGAAGGGTAACGCTGGATGCCTGTATCATGGATGAAAACTATAATATTGGCTCAGTTGCCGCTTTGGAATACATCAAAAATCCGATTTCTGTTGCCAGAGCCGTAATGGAGAAAACACCACACGTTATGCTGGTAGGAGATGGCGCATTACAGTTTGCTTTATCACAAGGCTTTAAAAAAGAAAACCTTCTCACTCCGGATTCAGAAAAAGAATGGAAAGAATGGCTGAAAACAAGCCAGTATAAGCCCGTTGCCAATATTGAAAATCACGATACCATAGGAATGATCGCCCTGGATGCACAGGGAAATCTGTCAGGAGCATGTACCACCAGTGGAATGGCCTTCAAAATGCACGGAAGAGTAGGAGATTCACCCATTATAGGTGCCGGATTGTTTGTAGACAATGAAGTGGGAGCTGCTACTGCGACGGGGCATGGAGAAGAAGTAATCAGGACAGTAGGAACTCACCTGGTTGTAGAACTGATGAGACAGGGCCGGAACCCTCAACAGGCCTGTAAAGAAGCTGTGGAAAGAATTGTAAAGATCAATCAGAGAAGAAATAAAAATCTTAAAGATATTCAGGTAGGCTTTATTGCCTTAAATAAAAAAGGAGAATATGGTTCTTACTGCATTCAGGACGGGTTTAACTTTGCTGTTTACGATCAGAAAGGAAACCGCCTTGAAAAACCGGAATTTGCCTTGAAATAAAAGAATTAAAGGTTAGTCTTTTTTAAATCAGCGGAACCAGTATCCGGAATAATATATTCAATAGAAACGGACTAAATCCCGTTTAAAATTTTAATGATCAAGAACACATGAAAAGAACGATTATCGCATCCTTATTTTTAGTAATAGCCTGTAAAGAAGAGAAGAAAGAACCTATGGCGAAGGATGAACCACAAAAAGTAGAGGTAAAAGAAAATGTAGCAGCAGAAAATACCGAAGATGAATCTCAGGCAGCACAAAAGTGGCTGAAAGAAAATATCATAGCCTATTTTAAAACTGATCTTGGCAGCATGGATAAAGCGATGCAGAAAATAACGACCAAAGATTATTACGAGTATAAAACCGATGCCATGAATGTGGATATGGATGTTGACGGAAGTCTTACGGAAAAGGAATTTCAGGATAAATGGAAAACTAAATTTGATACTAAGAAAGCAGGAGTTGGTTCCGGGTTTCTTATTTCCGGACAGGACTGGATCAATGTTGAGGTTGGAAGCTGTGAACTGAAGTCTTCTTCAAAAGATTCATACCTGTTCAATGTCGTTTTAAATGATGATGGATTTAAAGCAAAATATCCCAGTCAGGTCAAGGTTGTAAAAGAAGATGGCAAATTCCTGATTGCAGACGTTCTTGAAGATCACTCAAATTAAATCAAAAAAATAAAATGTCAAAAATAGAAATAGCATGTTTCAATCCCGAATCAGCAATCATTGCTTTTGAAAACGGAGCAGACAGAATAGAATTATGTGACGGATTAAGCGAGGGAGGAACAACTCCGGATTTTGAAATAACAAAAGAGCTCAGAACAGAGATTGACATTCCTGTTTTTGTGATGATTCGCCCAAGAGGAGGAGATTTTACCTATTCAGAAGTTGAATTTGAACAGATGAAAACAGACTTGCTGCAACTAAAATCTTTAAATGTAGACGGTTTTGTATTCGGGATTCTGGATGAAAATGATGAAGTAAATATTGAACAAAATAAGACATTGGTTGAATTGGCAGAACCGCTTCCGTGTACTTTTCACCGTGCCTTCGACAGAGCGAAGAGTCTGGAAGAATCTCTGGAAAAAGTGATAAGCTGTGGTTTTAAAACCATTCTGACTTCAGGGCAGAAGCCTAATGTTTCAGAAGGAATGGAAAACCTGAAAAAGCTGGTTGAGCTTTCCGATGGAAGAATAGAAATCCTTGTCGGCGGCGGACTTCGTTCCATTAATATTGAAGAAATCAGAGACTTTACAAAAGCCGGTTATTTCCATTCTTCAGCGATTACAGATGGAGGTTCCATGGCCAATCCTGATGAAGTTATTGCATTGAAAAATAAATAATCTTAGCGATAGGGCCTACTTGAGAAGATCAAATACGGAATCCACAGAATCGTAAACAAACTTACCGATGAATAAAACTACTTTTTTTCTTTTTATATTTCTCTTCCTTCAGAACATTGCTTCTGCACAGTTTTCAGAACGCAGCCTGTCTTCTGAGAAATGGCAGTTTAAAAATGTAAAAGAAAAGAAGTGGCTAGCTGCAAAAGTTCCGGGTACTGTTCATCTTGATCTGATGGATAGCAACATCATTCCCGATCCTTTCAAAGATGAAAATGAAAAAAAAGTACAGTGGATAGAAAACGAAGACTGGGAATACCAGACCCGGTTCAGTATTTCTCAAAAAGAATTGACAAAACAGCACATCGATCTTGTATTCAACGGACTGGATACGTTTTCAGAGATCTATCTGAACGGAAAACTGCTGACAAAAACAGATAATATGTTCAGGAAGTGGGTAATTCCGGTGAAAGAATTTTTAAAAGAAGGCGATAATGAACTGAAAGTTAAATTCAAATCATCCGTTAAAGAAGGAAAAAAGCTTGCTGAAAAAGTTCCGTTCACCATGCCTGAGTCTCCGAGAAGTTTTGTAAGAAAAGCACAATATCAGTTTGGATGGGACTGGGGCCCAAGACTGGTAACCGCCGGAATCTGGAAAGACGTAAAACTGGAATTCTGGAGCCGCGCCAAAGTAAATAATATCCAGGTTCAGCAGCATACAGTAACGGATTCACTGGCTAAAATTTCTTTTAATATGGAAATCTTTGCTGAAGAAGAAGGGGAATATTATGTAGGAATTAATATCAACAAAGGAATACACCGCTTTAACCTTAAAAAAGGATTGAATACCATTGCTGTTCCCTACACCATTAAAAAACCAAAGTTGTGGCAGCCCAACGGATGGGGAAAACCCAATTTAATAAGAACGAAAATTACACTGTATAAATATAAGGGAGGGTGGATTATAAAAGACAGCGATGTAAGATATGGTCTCAGAACGGTAGAATTGGTTCAGGAAAAGGATGGAAAAGGAAAATCATTTTATTTTAAAGTGAACGGAAAACCTTTATATGCAAAAGGAACCAACTGGATTCCTGGAGACAGCTTTTCACCAAGGATCACCAAAGAAAAATACCGCAAGCTCATCAAAGATACCAAAGATGCCAACATGAATATGATCCGCATCTGGGGTGGTGGAATTTATGAAGATGATGAATTCTATAAAGCCTGTGATGAAAATGGAATTCTGGTCTGGCAGGATTTCATGTTTGCAGGAAGTTTTTATCCGGCTGATGATCATTTCCTGAAGAATGTAAAAGAAGAAGTGAAAGATCAGGCCCGCAGATTGCAGAACTATCCGTCAGTAGCTTTATGGTGTGGTAATAACGAAATTGATGAAGCCATTGTCAACTGGGGCTATCAGAAACAGTTTAAATATTCAAAAAATGATTCACTGCAGGTATGGAAAGATTACAGAAAACTTTTCCATGAAGTAATTCCCAATACCCTGAAAGAAAACCTTACCCCAGACAGAAATATATACTGGCCGAGCTCTCCGTCAATAGGATGGGGTCACAAAGAAAGCCTTACAGAAGGGGATTCCCATTATTGGGGTGTATGGTGGGGTGAACAGCCTTTTGAAATCTATAATGATAAAGTAGGACGCTTTATGTCAGAATACGGGTTTCAGGGAATGCCATCTTTAGAAGCGGTAAAATCCATGTTTTCAGGAACTTCTGACTTAAAACTGCAAAATCCTGTCGTTAAAGCCCATGAAAAACATTCCAGAGGATGGGAAATCATCAACGGATATATGAAACGGGATTATAAAATTTCCGAAGACTTTGTGAAATACAATTATATTTCCCAGTTGTTGCAGGCCCGCGGAATGAAGATTGCCATAGAAGCCCACCGCCGGGCAAAACCTTACAATATGGGAACTTTATACTGGCAGCTGAACGACTGCTGGCCTGTCGTTTCATGGTCTTCCATAGATTATCTTGGAAACTGGAAAGCTCTTCATTATCAGATGAAACGAAGTTTTGAGCAACAAGTAATTTTGACAGAAGAAAAAGACGGAATTTTAAATTTTTATGCAGTTAATGACGGTTTGGATCGATTTGATGATGTTAATATTGAAATCAGAGCTGTAAATTTTGATGGAAAAATTTTAGCGGATATCAACTCCGCTCCGGATGGAAAAGTACTGGAAAGTATCATTAAATTCGATCCGGTTGAAATTGAAAACCTGATTCCTGAAATCGATAAAAATAAAACATTTTTACAATTGACATTAAAAGACGGAAATGGGAAAACGATTGCACAGAATATTCATTTCTTTTCCAAACCCAACGAAATGAAACTTACAAAACCTAATCTTCAGGTTAAACAGATTTCCCCAACAGAAATTGAAATTTCTACAGACGTTCTTGCCAAAGATGTTTACCTGATGGGAGACACTCATTTCAGTGATAACTTCTTCGATCTGCTGCCCAATACTTCAAAAAAAATCACCCTTTCAAAACCATTGGATAAAGTTGATATGATGAGTCTTTGGGATGCATTGAGAGAATAGAATTTAAGTGGTAAATAATTAAATTCAAACAATAGTTTCAATAAAAAATTGATTTGGTAAGTTTTAAAAAAGTAATAAAATGGGAAGAAATACCTCAGTCTCTCTGGGAGACTATTTTGAAGATTTTGTAGATCATAAAGTTTCTGAAGGAAGATACAAAAATATTAGTGAAGTTATTCGTGCAGGATTGAGATTGCTTGAAGAAGAAGAAAATAAAATTCAACTTTTAAAAAGTGCAGTTCAGGAAGGATTAGACAGTGTATTGCTTCTGATTTCAACGCTGAAAAGCATTTGGAATTATTGAAAGTTAAAATGAAAAAATAATATCTTTCATATCTTATTTAAAATAGGAATCATACCCGAAAAAATATAAATATTACTCCTCCAACTGAAAAATCAGCCGTAAATTTGCAGAATATTTCTTTAACGTTATGGTAAATTTTGTTCTGATTGCAGTGTGCATTATAGCAGGAATGATATTCAAAGCAACAAAATCTATCCACCCCGATGCCCATAAAGGCATTAATACCTGGATTCTTTATCTTGCCCTGCCGGCAGTTTCTTTCAAATATCTGCCTAAAGTAAAATGGACTACAGAAATGCTGTTTCCTATTGCAGCTACTTTTCTGATCTCTGTGTTCTGCTTCTTCTTTATGATGTTTTACAGCAAAAGCAGAGGTTATTCAAGGCGTTCCAGAAGTACCCTTGAACTGGCAAGCGGTTATAGCAACACTTCTTTCATCGGGTTTCCGTTGATCAGTGCTTTTTACGGGGAAAGTCTGCTGAGTATCGCCATCATTTGTGATCAGACCATGTTTTTTGCCCTTTCAACATTAGGAATTATTGCCGCAGTAAAAGGCGGAAGCAGATCCGGAAAAGTAAGCGCTGTATTTATTTTAAAAAGACTGATCACATTTCCTCCGCTTATTGGTTGTATATCTGCTTTGGTACTCTCACAGTTCATCGATTTCACTTTTGCAGAACCTTTCTTTGATAAACTGGCAGCAACAGTAAGCCCTTTGGCTTTGTTTTCAGTAGGATTGCAGCTGAAATTCAACGGTTGGAAAAAGTTAATTCCGCAAATGTCCGCATCCATGATTTATAAATTGATTCTGGCGCCGGCCCTTGTTTTGGGGATGGCTTTACTTTTGGGAATAAAAGGAGATGTTGCCAAGATCACCATATTTGAAGCGGCCATGCCGACTTTGGTTACTTCCAGTATTATTGCTGAACAGTTCCGTCTCAATACAAAACTCACCAATCTCATCATTGGAGTCAGTATTATTGTAGGCTTTATCACCTCCGCAATGTGGTATCAGATTACAGAACTGCTTTTCTGAAACGCAAAGATTAATCTTTTTACTGCCTATTTTCAGAGAGTAGAATCAACACTGTTATTTTCGATGATGCAGATGTTGAATTAGTGAAAATATTATTTTGAAAACGTAAAGATTCAATTCCAATAAAAATTGCAGTTCTCTGAAGAAAAATCTAATTTTACACTTTAAAATTTTCCCTTGCAGTACGCCCAGATTGTTTTACCACTTAATTTGAAAGGATCTTTTACCTATAAAGTTCCCGAAGAACTGATGTCTAATATTCAGGCCGGAATGCGTGTTCTTGTCCCATTTGGAGGGAAGAAAATCTATACTGGAATTGTTTTTGAACTTCATGACAACGCTCCGGAAAGCTTTGTTGCCAAGGAAGTGATCAGTATTCTTGATGAAAATCCGATCCTGCCTGAAGAACAGATCCGTTTCTGGAAATGGCTTTCGGAATATTATCTGTGCGGATTAGGAGAAATCTACAGATTTGCGTTTCCTTCCTCCCTGAAGCTGGAAAGTGAAACGTACTTAAAATTAAAACCCAATGTAACCGTTGATTTTGAAAACCTGGATGTCAATGAAATGTATCTTATCCAGGCTCTGGAGGTCCGACAGCTGATCAATCTTACTGATATTGAAGCTTTTATTCCTAAGAAAGAAATTATTAAAACGATCAACTCCCTGATTGATCTGCAATATATTGAGATTGATGAGAAAGTTGCGGAAAAATATAAAGCGAAGGAAGTTGCCTATGTTAAAATAAATGATGAGGTTTTAAAGAACCAGAATCTGACGGATATTCTGATAAAACTCAACAGAGCTGCCAAGCAGAAAGATCTGTTTCTTGCCATTCTGGAAAAGCAGACAGAGCATCCTGAAATCCCTATTAAAAAAGCTGAACTCTTTGAGGATGGTTATTTTGGAAGTTCTCATTTTAAACCGCTTGCAGATAAAGGTCTTGTTGAAGAATATTATATGCAGAAGGACAGGATTGAAAGCTATGAAGGAGAAATTGAAGAGCTTGAAGAGCTTTCCGAATCTCAGAAAATCGCTAAATCTGAAATTGATGAAGCATTTGAAGAAGGGCGGAATGTATTGCTTCATGGAGTGACATCTTCCGGGAAAACCCATATTTATCTTGAAAAAATTGAAGAATGTATCAGCGAAGGTAAAAACGTACTTTTCCTCCTCCCTGAAATTTCTCTGACCAAACAAATCACTCAAAGGCTTGAAAAAAAGTATGGCAGACTGCTCGGATTCTATCATCAGAAGCTTACAGATTTTGAACGGGTGGAAGTATGGCGCAGAATCAGACAGAATGATATAAAAATTCTCATTGCGACAAGAAATGCCCTGTTCCTGCCTTTTCAGAATCTGGGACTTATTATTGTAGACGAAGAACATGATTCTGCTTACCGTCCGAGAGAAGTTTCCCCTTATTTCAATGCAAAAGATGCTGCTTTGGTTTTAGGGAATTTCTATAGAGCCGGAGTGATTCTGGGATCAGCGACGCCATCTGTAGAAAGCTATTACGCAGCCAGAAAAGAGAAAATGAAATATGTTTTCCTGAATGAAAGATTCGGAAATGTAAATCTGCCGGAATATGAGCTGATCAATTTTAAAGAAGCCCAGGAATCCAAAAAGGTCTCCGGAAATTTTTCTTTACACTTAATTGATGAGATCAAAAAAACACTGGCTGAAAAAAATCAGACCATCATACTCCATAACCGCCGCGGTTATGCCAATGTAGTGGAATGTGAGACCTGCGGTTACGTGAATTACTGCTCAAACTGTGATGTGGTAATGACATATCATAAAGCGGCTAACGAAATGAAATGCCATTATTGCGGCCAGAAAGCTTCAAAACCCAGAACCTGTCCGAAATGCTATTCCGAAAATCTTAACGAAAGAGGTGTAGGAGTGGAGCAGATTCATGAAGAAGTTTCCAAGTTGTTTCCTGAAAACGAAGTAGATCGGATGGATGTAGATTCCATGCGTAAAAAATTCGCCTACGAAAAACTCTATGAGAAAATAGAAGAAAGAGAAACGGATATCGTAGTCGGAACTCAGATGATTTCCAAAGGTCTTGACTTCGATCATATTGAACTGGTAGCCATTCCCAAGGCAGATTCGCTATTGTATGTCCAGGATTTCAGAGCGGAAGAAAGAGCTTATCAGCTGATTACGCAGGTTTCCGGAAGAGCGGGAAGAGTTTCCGGAAAAGGGAAAATCTTAATTCAGACTTATAATCCGGAACATTCGGTCTTTCAGCTGATCAAAATGAATAATCCTGCGAAGATCTACAAATACATTCTTACCGAACGTCAGAAATTTCACTACCCGCCGTTCACGAAACTGATTATGATTGAGCTAAAACACAGAAGAGAAGATAAAGCCAACCGTGCTTCCCAGTTTTTAGGTTCTGTTCTGAGGAAATACCTTCCCGGAGACTGTGTACTGGGGCCGGAAAAAGCTCAGATCGGAAAATTAAATAATTTATATCAGTTCCAGATTATGCTTAAACTCCCACGTGGAAAGAACTATGAAAAGTTCAAAACTTTGGTTTTGTTAAGTTTGAAAGAATTTGATGAAATTACTGCTTATCAAAGCATTAAAAAAGGTGTTTTTGTTGATTTTTAACAATTTTTAACAAAATTTACAGTCTTTTATAACGGGTAAGTGACCCTTTATCTGACAATAATTTCTACTTTTGGTCGTTAATTAGATGTTTGGCTTCTTTATTGAATGATGTAATCCATCATTTTTTATGGTGTCAAACTATAGAACAAAAAAAGATAGATGGTAAATTTCAGAAAATATATTTCAAGTGCAGCGGTATTGGCTTCTGGGTTTTTCCTTGCTCAATCTACCGTTTCTACTGTTCTTTACTCACAGGCTTACGACAATCAGAAAAATAGTTTGAATCTGCCTTCTCCCATCACATCGGTGGCAGAGAAAGCCGTTTTGTCAGCCAAAGAACTTGTAGACATTAATGTAAACACAATGGTAGCGGATCCCGTGCTGAAAAATGCAAATTGGGGATTCGTAGTGTATGACCCTAAAACGAAGAAAGTCATTTCTTCGTACAACGAAAGTTCTCCTTTGGTTCCGGCTTCTACTACTAAACTGCT
The DNA here is from genome assembly GCF_009602705.1 of Chryseobacterium vaccae. Classification (NCBI taxonomy): domain Bacteria; kingdom Pseudomonadati; phylum Bacteroidota; class Flavobacteriia; order Flavobacteriales; family Weeksellaceae; genus Chryseobacterium; species Chryseobacterium vaccae. The sequence goes on from NZ_VSWH01000001.1 coordinate 4,980,689, forward strand.
GACTACAGAGACAGCAATGAGTTTATTAGGTGAAAACTACCGATGGATGACCCAGCTGGAATATTCAGGAACGATTGACGAAAACGGCACCCTGAACGGAAATCTTTATGTAGTGGGCAGCGGCGACCCTTCTCTGGGAACCAATAAAGCAGGTGCCTGGTCATACAGAGACATTGTTTCAGACTTCATGGGCGGACTTTCACGCGAAGGAATCAGAAAGGTAAATGGTGATATTATCATTCAGACAGCGCTTTTCAAAGGCAATATTACAAGGCTTCCGGAAAATGTTGTATGGCTTGAAAACAATAATTACTATCTGCCTGTAGGAACTACGCGGGAAATTAATCCAGCCAACGAAAAGCTGATTGTAAAAAAAGCAGGTTTCTCCTCTGAAAAAAAGTTCTTCTATGTTTCTCCATACGCCAATCAGATGGTTTATGCCGAAAAATATGACGGAAACGGAACTTTAACCACCAAATTGCCAGATGCTCCGGCTTACCTGGCCAATACCTTCAGAACCACCATGGTAAAAGGTGGAATTCCAGTTACTGGAAAGGTAACTCCTAAAATGACAGATGCGACCCCTGAAAGCAGAAAACTGGTTGCATCGTATAAATCCCCAACCTTAGCCGATATTATTTATTACACCAACCAGCACAGCGACAACTCGCTTGCCGAAGCGTTGTTGAAAACGGTAGGCTTCCAGAAAATGGGCGACCAGACCTCCGAATCAGGAAGAATGGTCGTAACCAGTCATTTGAAAGAATCAGATTTTGATATGCTTGGTTTAACTTATATGGACGGAAGCGGACTTTCAAGAAGCAACAATGTGACACCAATCTCTCAGGTGAAGTTTTTATCTTCTCTGATGGATGAAAAGTACTATAAAACCTACCTAAGCTCACTGCCAGTAGGCGGACAGTCCGGTACACTGAAAAGAATGTTTATCGGAACAGGAAACGGACAGGTTTTTGCTAAGACAGGTACCCTGAATAAAGTAAAAACTTTAGCGGGATACCTGAAGACCAATTCAGGAAAAACACTGGTTTTTTCTTTAATGGTGAACAACTATTCAGGATCTGTAGATATGGTAAAGAAGAGAATGGAAAAAATTCTTGAACCCGCTCTGGATCTGTAGAAAAATAATTATTTCAATAATATAAAAGCCTTTTAATCAATGATTAGAAGGTTTTTTTTATCTTTGGTTAAATCTAATGATCTGAGTATGATAAAATTTTATCTTTTAATCATAAGTATACTGGTTTCTCCTCTGTTTTATGGCCAGAAACAGGATTCTAACATTGAAATGAAAGGGCTGATCGCAAAGGAAATGAATGCTTTTTCCAAGAAAATGACCACTTTCAACGTCAATCCCAATACCCTGAACTATGATCTTCAGTACCAGAGGCTGGATGTATCTTTAGATCCGGAAGACCATATGATTACCGGATCAGCTACATCGCATTTTAAACCTAATCAATCCATCAGCAGTATTTATTTTGACCTGACAACTGTTCTTACGGTTTCCCAGGTACAATATCACGGGGTCAGTATTCCTTTTCAGCAGCTGGCTACCAAAGAAGTAAAAATAGATTTTCCGGCTTCCGTGCCTGCCAATACACTGGATTCTCTCACAATTCATTATTCCGGACCGCCATCTACTGAATATAATGCTTTCTCAATTGGTTTGCAGAGCGATGTACCGGTTCTTTCAACATTGAGTGAGCCTTATGGCGCACAGGATTGGTTCCCGACAAAACAAAGCCTCAATGATAAAATCGACCGGTTTGATTTTAAAATTACAACTCCCTCCCAATACAGTGTTGCCGCCAATGGAAAACTCATGTCTGAAAACGCTCTTCCGGGAGGGCAGAAACTGACTTTCTGGAGAACCATGTATCCGACAGCTGCTTATCTGATTGCGCTTTCTGTTACCAATTTTGTTAAAATAAACAGTACTATCGGCAATCCGCCATTTCCGTTTGTTAATTATGTGTATCCGTCTACCAATGGAAATACAACAAGCATGGATAATATAGAATGGACCAAACAAATCATGAATACTTTTGAAACCTATTTTGGTCCTTATCCTTTCCGCAATGAAAAATACGGGCACATGGAATTTAAGTACGGTGGTGGAATGGAGCATCAGACCATGACCTCCATGGGAGGCTGGACTAAACATCTTATTGCCCATGAGCTCGCTCACCAATGGTTTGGTGATAAAGTTACCTGCGGAGCCTGGAATGATATTTGGTTGAATGAAGGGTTTGCCACATTCGGGACACACGTTTCCAATGAAAAATTGATCATGACCCATGCTGAGTTTATGAATTACCTGATAAGCCAGATCAATATTATTACAACTTTTCCTGATGGAAGCGTATATGTACCGGATGGTGGTCTGCCAAGTGTAGGGCGGGTTTTCGATAACAGATTGTCATACATTAAAGGAGCCTATCTTTTAAGAATGATCAAATGGATATTAGGTGATACGGCTTTTTATCAGGCCATCAGAGAATACCATGCAAGGCCAGCTCTTGCTTACAATTATGTGAGAACTTCGGATTTTAAAGCTTCACTTCTTCAGTCTACAGGAAAAGATTTTACAGAGTTTTTTAATGACTGGCTGTATGGAGAAGGCTATCCGTCCTATACAACAAAATGGAGGCAAACCGGGAATCAGCTCCTGTTTAAAGTTTCCCAGACTCAAAGTTCACCAACAGTTAGCTTTTTTGAAATGCCTTTGCCTATAAAAGTTACGGGAACAGCCGGCGAAACTGCTTATTTTATCTTGAACAATACCTTTAATAACCAAGGATTTGTAGAAACAGTACCTTTTCCTGTAGCAAGCATTCAGTTCAATTATGAATACCAGATTCTGGAGAAAAATTCTACAGTGGTTCTGGATAATACATTGAGTGTCTCTTCTGTGGAAAAGGAAGATTTTGCACTGTATCCGAATCCTGCTAAAAACGAGCTTTATATTAAAGGAATACACAGAACTACTGAGTTTTCTATTCATACTGCAGACGGAAGGCTTGTTAAAAAAGGAACTTACCAGCCGGAAAAAGTGGTATCTGTTTCAGACCTGGTGCCTGGAACCTATATTTTCACAATACAAGAGAAAAATATAAAGTTTTTAAAACATTAAGAATATTAGAAAAGGTTAATTTTAAACCTAACTACAAAAGAAACAAAAGCTATTTGTACAGATGTTATGGTACCATAAAAGTTCTCAAAAGAATAAAAATCAAAGATTTTTGAAGATTATGTGTTCTCTTTTTTCATAGTAATGATCAACTTTAAATAAGGTATTTTGATCTTTTGTGTCTTTTGTGGTTTAATAAAAAAGTTTGAACCACTTTAGTATTAAGGTTCTTGGAGATTGTTAATTTTTCAATAAAAAAATCATCTTATTAGAAATATCTTTTATTTTTAGGGTAAAAAGTGTTTATTTTGTGTTCAGAATTAATTTCTGAATATGAAAACACTTTATTTTTTTGTTGCATGTGCATTGCTGTCACAGCCGTTTTACAGTCAGGACCGAAAGGAAAATATCGAAAGAAAAGGACTGGCTGCAAAGGAAATGCAGTCTTATGCCAACAAAATGGCCGCCGGTAATATCAACCCGAATACTTTAAATTACGATCTGCAGTATCAGAGGATGGATCTTACCCTCACTCCGGGATCGTCTAATATTTCAGGTTCGGTGACTTCTCATTTTAAACCGAATCAGAATATAGGAAGTATTTATTTCGACTTCACGAATGTACTTACGGTTTCCCAGGTGAAATATCATGGAACGAATATCCCTTTTCAGCAGTTGGCCACCAAAGAAATAAAGATCGATTTTCCGGCTTCAATTCCCGGGAATACGCTGGACTCGCTTACGATTCACTATTCCGGAGCTCCTACAGCAACGGATATTTTCTTTAATAACACGCAGGGCGGAACTCCTGTTCTTTCCACATTAAGTCAGCCTTACGGGGCGCAGGACTGGTTTCCGACAAAACAAAGTCTTAACGATAAGATCGACCGGTTTGATTTTAAAATTACAACCCCTTCACAATATAATGTAGCTGCCAACGGTAAACTGATGTCTGAAACCTCAGTTGCAGGAGGACAAAAACTGACATTCTGGAGAACGATGTATCCCACAGCTGCTTATCTGATTGCGCTTTCCGTTACCAATTTTGTTAAAATAAACAGTACGATTGGCAATCCGCCATTTCCGTTCGTTAATTATGTGTATCCTTCTACGAATGGAAATACAACAAGCATGGCCAATATAGAATGGACTAAGCAGATGATGGATACTTTTGAAACCTATTTCGGCCCTTATCCTTTCCGTAACGAGAAATACGGTCATATGCAGTTTACCTGGGGCGGAGGAATGGAACATCAGACGATGTCATCTATGGGAGGCTGGAGCAAAGATCTTATTGCTCACGAACTTGCCCACCAGTGGTTCGGTGACAAAATTACCTGCGGAACCTGGAATGACATTTGGTTGAATGAAGGTTTTGCTACTTTTGGTGAGCATCTGGCGTATGAAAAGCTCCTGATGACCAATAGCGAATTTTTAAATTACCTGCAGGGAGAGAAAACTTATATTACCGGTGGTGCCGGTGGAAGTACATATGTTCCTGATACAGGATTGTCTAACGTAAACAGAATTTTCGATGGTAGATTGTCTTATTCCAAAGGAGGATATATTGTAAGAATGATCAAATGGATTCTTGGAGATGCTGCTTTTTACCAGGCTGTGAAAGACTACCTTTCAAGACCGAATTTAGCGTATGGCTATGCAACAACCTCAGATTTTAAAGCTTCATTATTGCAGTCCACCGGAAAAGATTTTACAGAATTTTTCAATGACTGGTTGTACGGCGAAGGATATCCTATTTATACTACCCGATGGAAACAGACCGGAAATCAGATCAGGTTTAAAGTTTCCCAGACACAAAGTTCACCAACGGTTAGCTTTTTTGAAATGCCTTTACCTGTAAAAGTCATCGGAACAGCCGGACAGACCGCCTATTTTACCTTGAATAATACGGCAAATAACCAGTATTTTGTAGAAACGGTTGCTTTCCCGGTGGCCAGTGTGCAATTTAATTATGAATACCAGATTCTTGAAAGAAACTCAACGGTGATCCAGGATAATACACTGAGTGTGTCTTCTGTGGAAAAAGAAAATTTCGCCCTGTACCCGAATCCTGCCAAAAACGAAATGTATTTAAAAGGAGTTGACAGAGCAACGGAATATTCTGTCCATACAGCAGACGGAAGACTGGTAAGAAAAAGTATCTATCAGCCGGGACAGGCGATCGGTATATCAGACCTGATTCCGGGATCTTATATTTTTACGGTAAAAGAACAGCATATTAAATTCATTAAACGTTAAAAATATTTTAAAACAGGTTTTTAAAATACAACGATATTACGATTTCATTATTTTTGTTATTGTTAATTAAAACTTTTAACCAGAAATTGAAATTATGAGAATTTTATTACTGTTTTGTTTATTCGGAAGTGCATTTCTGTCTGCCCAGCAGGAGAACTGTAGCCTTAAAAAGTCTGAATTCATAGAAGCGACCGCGGTGGATAAAAATGATATTCTGTGTATCGCTAAAAATTCAGGAAAACCCAATACTGTATTTTATACCCTGGCGAGTTGGTGTGTGCCTTGTATAGAACATCTTCCTGATGCTCTTCAGCTCGAAAAAGATTACAATACCAGTGTGTACATTGTTTTGGTAGAAGGGGAAGATGACAGGAAAATAAACAGAGCCATGAGTATTGTGAAGAGCAGGTCCGCAGATGCAAAAATACTGGTGTTGAAAAATAAAAATTTCCCGGGAGGAGTTAAAAAGCGCAACAGGGCTTTTGCAGAGCAGATGACCCCGCCACAGTTTGAAATGATCCCAGATTTTTCCAAGTTTATGGTGGTGAATAATCAGGGAGAAGTAAAAATGGTAACCAACTGGAAAGATTATAAAAAATTAGATAAGAAAACCACAGAAAATGTACAGCAGATGCTGGCACATACCGTAATTCCGATCATTAAATAATCTGGTTTTCAGAATCCATAAATAACACCGCCGTTTCATAAGATTGAAACGGCTTTTTTTATTAAATTAGCACATCTAAAAATTTACTAAAAAATGATCTCTGAAAAATATCTTCAACATTTACAGAACGAACTTCAAAACATTGAAAATGATGGTCTTTTTAAAAGAGAAAGAATCATTACTTCTCAACAAAGTGCTGAAATTGAAGCCAACGGGAAAAAACTTCTGAATTTCTGTGCCAATAATTATCTGGGATTATCCAACAATCCTGAGGTAATGAAAGCTTCACAGGATATGATTGAATCTCATGGATACGGAATGTCATCCGTACGTTTTATCTGCGGAACACAGGATATTCATAAGCAGTTGGAAAAAAAGATTGCGGATTTCCTGGGTCTTGAAGATACTATTCTTTATGCAGCTGCTTTTGATGCTAATGGAGGTGTTTTTGAACCTTTATTTACTGAAGAAGATGCGATTATTTCAGATGAACTGAACCATGCGTCTATTATTGACGGGGTACGTCTTTGTAAAGCGGCAAGATACCGTTATAAAAACAACAATATGGAAGATCTGGAAGCACAGTTAATTGCTGCTTCTGAAAAGAATCACCGTTTCAAAATTATCGTTACTGACGGAGTTTTCTCTATGGACGGAATTGTTGCAGACCTAAAAGGAGTTTGTGATTTAGCTGATAAATATGATGCTTTGGTGATGGTGGATGACTCTCACGCAACAGGTTTCATCGGAAAAACAGGCCGTGGAACCCACGAAGCTAATGAAGTAATGGGAAGAGTGGATATTATCACCTCTACTTTAGGAAAAGCTCTTGGTGGAGCTTTGGGTGGATTTACTTCCGGTAAAAAAGAAATTATTGACATGCTGAGACAGCGTTCAAGACCGTATTTATTCTCCAATTCACTGGCGCCGGGTATCGTAGGAGCGGCTCTGAAAGTTCTGGATATGATTTCCGATGATACTTCACTTCGTGATAAGGTAATGGAAAATGCAGAATACTTCAGAACCCAGATGAAAGCGAAAGGATTTGATATTCCTGATGGCGATGCAGCTATTGTTCCTGTCATGCTTTATGACGCTCCGCTTTCCCAGAAAATGGCTGAAAAATTGATGGATGAAGGAATTTACGTGATCGGGTTCTTTTATCCTGTGGTACCGAAAGGAAAAGCAAGAATCAGAGTACAGCTTTCTGCTGCGCATACAAAAGAACATCTTGACAAAGCCATTGCTGCTTTCGAAAAAGTAGGAAAAGAATTAGGGGTGATTTCTTAAGATAAAAAAATCTACGTTTGTAGAATAAAAACAGGATTTCTTATATTTAGAGAAATCCTGTTTTTTTATTCAGGGGATTGGACGTATTAACAATAAAGAAAAATTGAAATACATTAAAAATATACCACTTTTACAATAATTGATACTATTTCTTTTAGTAATTAAATAATTGTAGTTAAAAAAATGTTATTGCTGAATAGATGATAATATAATATATTTGGAGCACTAATTATAATAACCATTTTGTGAAAAAAAATTTACTTCTTTTTGTATTTTTTGGCTTTTTCAAAACAATTTATGCTCAATCTGATGATTACAAATCAATACTTACTGTAAGTGCTTTTGCTCCTTTTCGTGACCAACGCTATAATATAGGTTATATGCGGAAAATAAATGAAAGATGGTGGGTTGGAAGCGAAGTGGCATATGGAACCGATAAAATAATTCCTGTAAATATGGGCAATTTTGAAGGGGAAAACAGGGTTTTTGAGATAAAACCGGAAATTTTTTACAGCTTGGCACCCCAATCAAGATTAAAACATTTTGTATCAGCAGAAGCTTTCTATTTAAATCAAACAGGAAAAAATATTTCAGGAAAATATTACGACGAAAATGATATTTATTATTCTTTTAGTTCAGCAGATTATAAAAGAACCAAATATGGATTAAATATTAACTATAGCATTTTGATTCATAAAGAGTCTTCATGGTTTGGTTTTATGCCTAAAATTGGCTTTGGTATCAGACAAAAAAAAATTTCTTATACTAATATGACAGGAAAGGAAGAAGATTATGCTCCTATAGATGGTCTTCCTTTTGATTATCATTCAAATCGGCAAGGTTCCAATTTGCGTTTCAATTTTAATGTTGATATGAAATTCATTTTCAAATTCTAAAAAATATTTAATCTTTATTATTTTAAGCTAAAGATTTTAGATTAAATTCTCTTTTTTTCCGAAATAAGCTATCTTTGCAAACAAATTTTTAGGATGCTGTATACCATCATCAAAGCTTTACATATTATCTTCATGGTAAGCTACTTTGCGGGAATTTTTTATCTCGTAAGGATTTTCGTTTACTATAAAGATACCGATGAGTTTCCGGAAGAAAAAAAGAAAATTCTGAGAGAGCAGTACACTTTTATGGCCAGAAGGCTGTGGAATATCATCACCGTTCCTGCCGGGGTAATCATGGCGGTATGCGGATTGGTCATGATCTTTTTAAATACCGGGCTGATGAAAATGCCGTGGTTTCATTTAAAACTTACCTTCCTTATCGGGCTTGCCATTTATCATTACTGGTGCTGGAAAAAAGTACTGAAACTTAAGGAACTGAACGGAAATACCATGGAAACAGCCAATATCAAACTGAGACAGGCCAATGAGATTGCAACCTTCATTCTCTTTCTTGTCGTATTTACCGTGATCCTGAAATCTTCAGTAATTGAATACTGGTGGCAATTAATTGCAGGATTTTTCGTTCTTGTATTTTTGATCATGATGACTGTTAAACTCGTTAATAAAAATAAAAGAAAACCTTAAAGATGTATTGGTTTTGAAAGACTGTTGCAAATTGATTAAAACTCAACCTATAATGGTTTCTTCTTACCAATCATTCATAACTCATAACTATAAAACATGTTTGCAATTTTAAAGAAAGAACTTTGGAGTTATTTCGGAAACTGGAGCGCGTGGGTAATCATTGCCGCCTTCAGTCTGATAACAACTCTTTTTCTGTTTTTTTTCGAGAATGATTCTAATATTTTTGAAATTGGAATGGCCTCTCTTCAAAGCTATTTTGTACTCGTTCCGTGGCTGTTGATGTTCATTATTCCGGCCCTTTCCATGAAAACCTTTGCCGAAGAACAGCAGACGGGAACCCTTAACTGGCTTTTTTCCCAACCGTTGAAAGTTTCGGAACTGGTAACAGGAAAGTTTCTTTCCGTATGGATTGTAGGTATTTTATGCCTTATTCCATCACTCATTTATCTTTATACGGTTTACGTTTTAGGCGTTCCTGCAGGAAATATTGATCTGGGAATGACCTTTGGAAGTTACATTGGACTGGTTATTTTAATTGCTGCTTTTTCAGGAGTAGGGATCTTAGCTTCTTCATTATCACAGAATCAGATCATGGCTTATCTGCTGGGCGTTTTCATGTGCTTCATCATGTATTTCGGAATAGAGCAGCTGGCGAGTTATAAACTTTTAGGGGGAGCGGATTTTATTCTTCAGAACCTGGGCTTCTATCAGCATTTCTTAGGCTTTACCAGAGGGCTTATCGATCTTAAAGATGTGGCTTATTTTATCCTGGTCATTGGTGCCGCTTTAGTATTGTCTAATCATTTTATCAATAAAAAGAAGTAGAATTATGAAGAAGATACACGCTAAATCTCCGATAGGAATTTTCCTGTTTGCTATTGTACCTTTGGTTATTCTGCTGACTTATTCAGGAATAAGACTGGATCTTACCAAAGAAAAAAGATACACGCTTTCAGACAACACCATAAAAGTGCTGGAGTCGGTTAAAAAGCCGGTAACGGTTGATGTTTATCTTGAAGGCGACTTTCCGGCAAGCTTTAAACAGCTTCAGAGTGAAACCCGTTTCATGCTGGAAGAATTCAGAAAGATTAATCCAAAGATTGATTTTAAATTTATTGATCCTATTAAAACCAAAATGTCACAGGATACCCTGATGGCAATGGGAATGCAGCCTTCCGTACTTCCGGATGTGAAAGACGGCAAGATTTCCCAGATTACCCTTTTCCCATATGCGGTAATCAAATATGACAAGAGAGGAGTTTCTATTCCTTTGGTGGTGCAGCAGGCCGGAATAGATGCTAATGAACAGCTTACAAGATCTATTGAAGGGCTGGAATACAGTCTGATTTCCAATATTAAAAATATTGCAGCTGATAAAAGAAAGAAAGTTGGAGTTTTGGTTAATCAGGATGAACTGAGGCCTGAAGAATTCCACGGATTTATGCAGCTGGCACTGGAAAATTACGATGCAGGACCTGTTATTCCAAAAAACCAGACCGAGCTTACACAGGCTGATATTCCATTGCTGAAGCAGATGAGCGCTTTGGTCATTGCGAAGCCAAGAAAAGCATTTACCGATAATGAAAAAGTAATTCTTGACCAGTATATCATGAATGGCGGAAAAACGCTGTGGATGATTGATGCCGTGAATGCTGAAATGGATACCCTTACAAGATCTAAAAAAGTAATGCCTTTCCCTGTGGATATCAATATGACAGATTTCTTCTTCAACTACGGACTGAGAATCAATCCGGCGTTGGTAAAAGATGTGAAGAAATTTGCATTGTTGAGGTTAGTGACCGGTGAAGTAGGAGGGAACCCGCAGTATACAAGCCTTCCGTGGCCGTATTTCCCGCTGGGAATTGCTGAAAATGATAATCCGGTGACTAAAAATATCAACCCGGTGAAATTTGAATTCCCGACTTCTATCGATACACTGGGAAGAAAAAATATCAAGACGAAAGTCCTTTTTGAATCCAGCGAAAGAACCCTTCTGAAACAGGTTCCGAATTATGTGGATCTTAAAGAGATTGCCAGTGTAGACAGTCTTGGGCAGATGGAAAAACCAAGTACCCCAAAAATCTTCGCAGTGGCACTGGAAGGAAAGTTTGAATCTGCTTATGCTTCAAGAATTGAAAGAAAATCTTATCCGGGCTTTAAAAACCAGAGCCCTGAAAATAAAATGATCGTAATTGCTGATGGTGATGTGGGAAGAAATAAAGTCCTTAAAGGGGAACCGCTTCCTCTGGGTGTTGATCTTCTCACGAATCAGGAGTTCGGAAATGAACAGTTCCTGAGAAATGCCCTGGATTACCTTCTGGACGACAGCAACCTGATGGAGCTGAGAAACCGAAATATTGAAGAAAGACTTCTGGACAGAAACAGGATCACCGAAGAAAAAACAAACTGGCAGTGGCTGAATTTACTGCTTCCGTTAGCCGTAATAGGTCTTCTGGGAGGATTGTTCTTCTGGATGAGGAAGAGAAAATTCGGATAGAAAATATAAAAAAGGAGAAACTGATATTGAGTTTCTCCTTTTTTATTCCGGAATTATCCTTTGAATATTTTATCGCGTCTTTCTGCGTTAACTTCTTTTGCCATGATAGTCTTTTTCTCAAGTATCATTTATCTTTTTGATTCTTTCAAACGCATTTGATACTTTTCCAGCACATTCCATATCCCGTAAAAAGCATCATTCCCTTTCTTATCTGAGAAATTAGTATTGAAAATCATAATTCTTCCCAGATTATTTTCCGGGTCAAAAAACATCATCGACATTACGCCCGGATCGCCTCCGGTATGCCCAATGTAGCCTGTATAGCCAAAACCGATGAATATTCCGGTGTTGTAAGATTCGCTGTACGGGTTTTTATCATTCCGTTCCGTGAAGTTGGAAGCAGAAAGTTGTGGTGTAAAGTATTGCTTATAGCTTTCTTTGGTAAGAATTGTTCCTTTTCCGTTATAGCCTTTCATTAATTCGCTCAAGTAGAGGCTCAGATCATGGATGTTGGTTATAAACCCGCCATCAGGATAGGTGATGGAATAATAATAGGGTAGAACCGTAGTTGGATTTTCATAGAGCTTGGAGAACTTTGAGAAATCAACTTCTTTAAACTTCCATCCTGAATGATTCATTTTTAGAGGCTTCAGGATATATTGTTTGGTGAAATCACTGAAAGACTGTCCTGTTGCACGCTCTACAATGTATGCAGCCAGTGTGGTTCCCACATTAGAATATTCGTACATACTTCCCGGCTGAGAGGAAGAAAAGCTTTCTTTGTTCCATTTTCCGTTCTCTGTAAGGACGTTTTCTAAATAATCGGCCATTGAAATCGCAGATTCAGAAGGATTGAAAACCTGTTCATCATCAAAGTTCAGTTTGGCTCCGGCAAGGTTCTGATCAGGTTTCAGGTAATAGGTTTTAGACAGATAAAATTCATTATCAAGAATGGAAGAAGTATGGGATGTTAGCTGCCGGATGGTAATTTCGGTTTTCGTAAAATGCGGGTTGACAACTTTAAACGGCAGGTATTTATTAACAGGATCGTTCAGATTGAGTTTTCCCAGTTCCTGTGCTTTTAAAACAGCAATCCCTACAAATGTTTTGGAAACGGAAGCAATATTCTGAATGGTTTGATCTGTATAAGGATTTTTCTCTTTAACATCAGAAAAACCAAATCCTTTCTGATAAAGAACAGACTGATCATCCACTACCGAAACGGCAAATCCGTTGAACAGCTCCTGCTGGTAGATGTTGCTGATGGCTGCATTCAAAGAATCCTTTATGCTTTTATCTTTACTATCTGAGCCGATTTTCGCAGATTGGCAGGAAAAAAATACAGAAGACAGGATGGTGAAAAATAGAATCCTTTTCATATGTTTTTTATAATAAGACACTTATCCGGTGCCTGTTGTTACAAATAGATCCGGAAAAGAACAAAAAAAGAAACCCGGAGGTTTCAGTTAATAATATTCTATTTCATAAAAGTATTCATAAAAATTACTATTGGCATCGGGGCCGGAAGCTTCATAAATTTTATTATTGTAGGAGTCAAATGTATATCGGATAATCCTTGAACTCTTACTAACAGGGTTTTCATACGAAAGATGCGTCATATAACCGTTTTTACCATAAGTTTTTGTATCTGCATCCCACGTTTTACCGTTTCGGATATTGATTTCTCTTATATTCTGACCGAGCTTATTATAACTGTAAAAATAACTGTATTGATTGGACTTTCTGCTGATCAAGCGGTTGTTTTCCGAATAAGTGATTTCAACTCCGGCATCCGCAAATAGTTTTCCGTCCATATATTCTTCAGATTTCACTTTATTTCCGTTATAAGTCAGTTTTTTGACGAGCAGTAATTTTTGATCAGCCTGAACAGCATAGACTAAGATGGTATGATTGCCAGGATCATAATCGACTTTCCAGTGAGCACTCCTGCGCTTACCATTTTCAAAAAGAGATTCAATATATTCTGTGACCTGATTCTTATTGTTATAAGAGTACTGCCTTATATTAAGAGTATCACTGTCATTTCTTACAGTTTCCTTTCTGATAAGCCTGTTTTGGACATCATAGTGAAAATGGACATTGGTCGTGGTGTGAAAATTCCTCTTGATAAGCAGTCCCTCTTTGTTATAAAAATAAGAATCTACAACTTGTTTCTGAGGATCGTTCGGGTATTTATTGAATCTTGTGATTTTCTTTATTTTTCCGTTCCAGGTGCGTTCTTCATACTGATTGGGAAGGGTAACTTTTGCTTCAGGGACAAAATCATCCACCATACGGTTGAAATCGATCGTTGGGTTTACAAACTTATGGTTGGGAAGATACACTTCTTTGAAGCTGGAAGGTTGATAATCTTTTATCTGAGCGTATACACTGTCTGCCTGAGCTTACCCGTGAATATAACATAGCAGGAAAGATACTAAGATTAGAATGGCTTTGATTATTTTCATGGTAACTATAAACTCCGAATTTAAGGAGATTTTTCAAATATATAAACTGAAGGTGGTGTAATAAAAAAGAAACCCGAAGGTTTCTATTTATTTGATCATATTGATTTATTCTTTAATAAGTTTTGAATGCTGCTCACTAATGGATATAATCAGCTTTCCTGTAGTATCCAAAAAAATTAATAAGATGTAATTTCTTCCTGAACCAAATTTTTAGGAAGAAGTGTTGCTGTTTTATAATAGCTTATATCTGTTGAAAACCGGTTCTGAAGTTCTTTAAAAGTACTGTAATCATAGTGTTCCCAATTCAGTTCATTTTCAGGATCGGGTGTTTTATCTATGGCAAGCTCCAGCTTTCCGTCCTCCTGATAGCTGAATTCTATGGCCGCATACTTTTCACCGCTTTTGTCGGTTGTATACCAGCATTTTGTTGTTCTTTCCATGATAGGCTTCAGGGTATCATTGTCAATAATCTGGGAGCAGATGAAGTTTTCAGGATCATCATGATAAAAGATTGTTTTGGAGATCAGTGGTTTTTCATCTGAGGATAATGAATATACTTTATTGGTTGCAATAATAAAATCTCCGGCAGATTCTCTTTTTTCAATATCAAAAAGTTCAGATTTCTCTTTCAGGTATTTGAATACCTGGTTCTCGTCTTCAGTATCATTCATGAAGTAATTGATGCTGTATATCTCATCTTCGGTCAGAAATTCAATTTCTTTTACCCTTTCAGAGCTCTTCTCATAATAATACAGATGGTAGTCGTCCAGTTTTTCGGCTTCAGCCTTTGAAATGACGTCGCCAAAAATATTTTTGTATACTTTTTTCATGGATTAATTGTGTAAATTATGTTATCAATAGCGTGTTTATTCTAAAACAGAGGTAAGTCAGAACTCTGTTTGCTTTTCAGATTTATTACTTTTTTATTTTATTCTCCCCCTTTAGATAGAATTTCCTTTCATAAGTTAAAAGGTTAAAGCCCATAAAGATAGAAAAGACTCAACCAATTAAATATTGAACTACATCAATAATTGTATCTTGTCTCAACTTAAAGTTTGAAAAAGTGGGCTATAAAAATTTCAGGTATATTTTCTTTACAAAATAGATATTTTTACAATGTAAATTTTAAAAAGAATAATTATGGCCTGGCAGTATTTGTTTTTCGGGCAGTATTTTGGAGTAAAAAAAGAGTTTTGCGGTTAATTATCATAGTTAGTTTTTTGAAAGCTCAAATATATTTAAAATCAGAGAATTAAAGAACCTAATTTGTGTTTTTATGATGAAATTTTAAGTTTCTGTGGTACTTATTGTACAGCTATTTGTACATATTAGTTAAAATGGTGCGGCTGGTTCTATTATACATCTTTGATAAAATCCTCATATTCATAGTAAAACCTTTCAAATCCATCCATTTTTTCTACAAAAAATTCAAACATTTCCTGCCATGAATTTTTGTTGAAAATAGAAACTCCATGTTTTTCAGTCCAGATTCTGCTGATGATCTTTCCGTTGTCGAGCATAAAATGTTCCTCTTTCTGAAAATTTCCTATGAAATCTTTCAGAATATCTTCCAGGGACCAGATCTTTTCATAATAAGCATTCCGGTAGATTTCATCTTTCATCTCTATGTCCAGGGAAACTTCTGCTTTTTTGTTATCTGCATAAAATTTGAATGACATATCCTTGATCTTCGTATCATATAAGATCCACTTTCTTGGAAAAGATTTCCCAAAGGCCGTCCAAAACTCCTTTTTTAACTGCTGTGCTTCCTGTTTACTGAACATAAAGACAAACTTAAGAATTTAATGGGGAAAAGGCAAATAGGAAAGGAGTAGCAGGAGGTTTGTTTATTGTATTTCTCGCTGATAATACAGATTTTTTGGTGGTTTTTTTCCCTCGCGGATCTGGCATATTGGGCAGATTTTTTATTGATGACTAATAGAAACTATAAATTTTTAAAACCTTAAATGAATTTCTGTACAAGGCTTAAGTATTATATTTTTATTAGGTATTCGTGCCAATTACCATGTTTGCTTTTTTACAGCTTCTTACACATTTCAAACTATTTTCTTACTTTTGCTGTAATGCTTTCAAAAAAATCCCAATATGCTTTTAAAGCGCTGTCGTACCTGGTAGAAAAAAGGAATGACGGCCCGGTTCTTATTTCCGAAATTGCCGAACATAAAAAAATCCCGTTAAAGTTTTTAGAAAACATCCTGCTGGAATTAAAAAAAGCGGATATCCTTGACAGTAAAAAAGGAAAAGGAGGAGGTTACTTTTTAAAAGAAAATCCTGAAAACGTTAAGCTTGCCAAGATTATTCGTTTGGTGAACGGACCTATTGCCATGCTGCCATGCGTCAGTCTGAATTTCTATGAAAAATGTGAAGATTGCAATGAAGATCACTGCGGGCTGCATGATGTACTGATAGAAGTCCGCGATGCATCGCTGAATATTTTAGAAAGAAAAACTTTAATGGATCTGGTCGATTGACCCGATCCTTTTTTTTGAATAAATAGTCTACTTTTTTTGTAGAGTAATATTTTTATCTGATATTTGCATTACTTCAAATAACCGGATTATGATTTCAAAAGTAGATACAGATATCCTGAAAAGCACTTTATTACTTATCTTTTATGGTTGGGGAGAAGAGAATGCAGTCGGTATTAATGAAACAGAAACCACGATATTATTATGATTATTACCAATAAAATTCGGGTAAGGCTGAATGTCTTTTTTATAGCAGCAGTAATAATAAGTATTGTAGTTTCATCGCTGTATGGTATGGGATTTCTGGACGAACTGCAGGTTGTTTTGGCGAAAGATAACTATATTTTTTACTGGATGATTCTGGTTGGGGTGTTAGCTGAAGTAGTGGCCGGATCTATGGGAATGGGGTATGGAGTAATCTGTACAACAACGCTTTTATTCCTGAATATTCCTCCGCATATTGTAAGTGCAAGTATCCATTCTGCTGAAAGCTTTACGACAGCTGCAGGGAGCATAAGCCATATCAAGCTGAAAAATGTAAGCAAAAACCTGGTGAAAAAACTGGCTGTTCCTGCTGTTATCGGAGCAGTTATCGGAGCAGTTTGTCTTACCTATCTTGGTGAGTATTATGCTAAAATCACCAAAACAATCATTGCCTTTTACACCTTATACCTGGGAGTCCAGATTTTTTTGAATGCTTTTAAGAAAAAACAGGATAAAGCCATGAAGAAAAAAACCAATCTTACCCGGCTTGGAGTGATCGGAGGCTTTATAGATTCGTTTGCAGGCGGAGGCTGGGGACCTTTGGTTACCGGAACACTGATTAAAAATGCATTTACTCCCAGATTTGCAGTCGGCAGCTCCACAGTAGCCAAATTCATTCTTACCATCACCGCGGCCGTTACTTTCTTTTTTACTCTGGGAATCCAGCACTGGAATATTATTCTTGGACTTCTGATTGGTGGAATTTTTACCGCTCCCTTTTCAGCAATGCTTACGGCAAAGCTTCCTGTGAAAAAAATGTTTCTGGTCATAGGAGTTTTAGTCATTGTGATGAGTTGTATAACGATTTATAAATCAGTATTAAGCTGAAATAAATACTCTTTTTAGCAAAATAAAAGCCCATAAAATACTTTTCAGTTTTGAAAATATTTTACTTTTACACCACAAAACAATAGAATATGAATTTACATATCGTAGCACTTTTTAAGTTCAACGAAAATTATCTGATGGAGGCTGTAGAGCTTTTTCAGAATCTGGTGAAAGAGACAAGAAAAGAAGAAGGCTGTCTTCAGTATGACCTTGTTGAAGACAAAGACAACAAAGGAACCTTTTTTCTGATTGAGCTTTGGGAAAGTGTTGACCACCATAACAGACACAACGGACAGGATCATCTTCTGGATTTCCGTAAAGATGCCTCAAAGATCATGGAAAGCTCGGTAGAGGTATATAAAGGTTTTAAGATTTATTAATTTTTGATCTTTTCATTCAAAAAATAAAAGGCGGTTTTCAGAATTCTGAAGCCGCCTTTTGATTAGAAAAAATAGAAAGTATTGAAATTGAGTTTATTTCACAATAAGCTTTTTGGTTTCCGTACTACCTCCGTACGTAATTTTTACCATATAGTTTCCGGAGGTAAGGTGGGATAAATTCAGATCCTGTTTGTAGAATCCTGTTTGGTTGGTTAGTTCTGCTGTATATACTTTTTTTCCGGTAAGATCATATACTTCTACATTACCTTTACTATCTGCTCTCTCTTTTACATCAAAAAGAACCGTTACTTTTTTGTCAGATGCGGTAGGATTCGGATAGATCCCGAAAGAAGCTTTTTTACTTACTTCAGTGATTCCCAGACTGCCGGTTATTTTTTTGTATTTGAAATACATATTTCCGGTTGAAGCGCCCTCATTCGATGTAAAGTACATTCTGTAATAGTCAGAACCCTTTTTTACATAATATACCACATTGGAGAATGGAGCGCCCATTGTAGGTTTCCATGAATATCCGATCGTACTGATGTTTTTTGAAAATGCAGTAGAAGCAGGAATGGTTGTTGCAGCCGTTTCCTGAGTTTCCGGCTGTACTTTGGCAACACTGATGGCCGGGTTTTGAAGAACGCCTGACATTCTGTATTTCATCGTAAGCTGCTGGCCTGTATCCGGATCGATATAAGGGTAATCTGTGTAGAATCTTGTAAACATCATGTCCCAACTAGCTTTCGGCGGTTCAAGATTAGCTACTTTTTCACCTGTATTGAACGAGAAATAATTGAAATAAGCATCATCAGAACCATTAGCTATTGTTTTGGTCTGGGTAGCATCCCATGAAGAAGTTGCTGTATTCCATTTTGCATATTTAAAGGTATAACCAAAGTAATAATCTTCAATCATGAATTTTACAGTGGCTCCGGAAGGGTATTTAAGGATAAAAATTACTTTTCCTTCAACGTGATGACTTCCGAAGTTGTACTCTCCCCACCCTGAAGATTCACTGCCCTGTTCAAAAGCACCTTCCTGGATAGAAGTTGTATTATCAGCGTTGAAAAGCGGAGCACCATAAGAGGCTACACTGTTGCTTGTTATATTGTTCCAGTCTGCAGGATTATTGGAAGCCTGATATACTTTGATATCATAAGCATCATTAATTCTTGTTCCAAAATTGGTGCTTGAAGCTCTGTAGAAAGCTACATCCCAGGTAGTGGCAGGCTGGGAAACGGTACCGTTCGTTCCAAGATCAAAAAATACCCTGTTTTGGTATTGAGGTCCCATCGTCATATTCACAGTTGTGTATCCGTTGGCGTCGGTCTGAGATAAAACAGTCTGCTGGATACCCAGAGTTAATAATGAAGCCAAAAGTAATTGTGTTTTCATAATGCTTTTATATTTTCTTATTTAGAATCGTTCCACAAAAGTATATTAATTGTTTTTAATCATTCTAAATAAAAACATGATTTTTATCGTGTTTTACTTTTGGATGTTATAGGGAATGCCTTTTAATAAGGAAAAAGCCGGGTGATCTGTTGACCATCCGGCTGTATAAAAGGCAAATAATAGTCTAATAAACCTTATTTTTTGATGAATTTTGATTTAATTACAGAACCTTCTGTAGTTTCAATCAGCATATAGTATACGCCTGTCTGAAGTTCACTGATATTAAATCTTTGTCCGTTCAGTTTTCCTTCAGCAGCTTTTTGTCCTGAAGCAGAATAGATCTCAATGTTTTTCGGATCTTTTCTTGTGACGAACTGTAATGCAGTATTGTCCGAAGTAACAGCGAATTTAATGTCTTCTTTTGATTTAGCAGCATCGGAAACTCCTAATGAGCCGGCTGAAGTTAACACAACATTGTCCATACGTAAAGCCTGGTGAACAGATGTTGCAGAAAATTTAAAGGCAATGTACTGTTGGGTAGAAGCAGGAACATTTAAGGTAGTTACTACAGGTGTGCTGGTTGTCATAACAATAGCTTCTCCCAGAGAAGTAAAGGTAGACATATCAGTAGGACTTGTTACAAGACCGATTTCCAGAGATCCTTTACCACCAGGTACACCACCAATTCTTAATGTAGTTACAGATATAGTCTGGCCTCCTGCCGGAGCAACAATTTGAGGCGATACCAGATAAAATGGGGTGTTGGGAGAGGTTAAGGAATAAGCCTGAATATACTTGTCAGCAGCTCCTGGAGCTTCTACTGTAAGAACCGGGGCAACAGATGGGTCCAGAGCAGGCATTACTTTTGTCCATCCGTTTTGCGGAAGAGATTCCTGGCCTTCATTTACTGTAAATGCATCAAAGTTTTCATTAATAGAAGGTAATTGCGCTTTAGCAGTAATGGCTGTCAATATAAAAGCTCCTAGAAGTAGTTTTAATTTCATAACGTTATTTTTATTTAGAATTATTCCACAAAAATAATATTTTATTTTTAATTGTTCTAAATAAAGCACTATATTTGTCGAAAATTTTTTGTGTCTATGAAGAAGAAGGTACTTTCCATACTGTCATTATCTGCCGTTCTATGGGTGAATGCACAGGAAAAAGATTCTCTTAATCAGAAGAAAATAGAAGAGGTTGTCGTTACGGGACAATATAAACAGCAGTCCATCAATAATTCCATTTATAAAGTAGAGGTTATCAATGCAGAACAAATTAAGAATATGGCAGCTACCAATGTATCGGATGTTCTTAATCAGAGCCTGAATATTCTGATCATTCCGGAGAGGAATTCAGGGAATTCTACAGCTAATCTGATGGGGTTGGGAGGTGAATATACCAAAATCCTAATAGATAATATACCTGTGGTAGGGGATGTAGGTCTTGGAAATAATATTGACCTTACAAAGCTTAACGTAAATAACGTTGAAAGAATAGAAATTGTAAGAGGTTCAATGGGAGTTGATTACGGAAGTAATGCCGTAGCAGGAGTAATTAACATCATTACCAAAAAAGGAAGTTCACAGAAAGTGACTATTAATGCCGCCATACAGGAAGAAACTGTTGGAAAGGAATACGACTGGTATAAAAAAGGGGAAGGGCGACATATTCAAACTCTTAATTTAGGCTATAATATCAATGAAAACTGGTTTGTAGGTATTAATTTTAACCGGAATGATTTTCAGGGCTTTAAAGGTCCGCAGGAAGGCTATAAATATTTTGAACAGGATGGAAAGAGAGGATATTTGTGGCAGCCAAAAGATGTAATCAATGCAGACGGGGTGGTGAAGTATAGCAATAAAAACACTTCTGTCTTCTATAAATTCGGTTTTTTAAATGAACAGCTGAATTATTACAATCCTATTCTCGGGGAATATTTCTATGGGGTTGATAATAATACCTATGCTGCTGTAGACAGGGATTATAAAACAACAAGATATCTTCATCAGTTGAATGTACAAACTAAATTGGGAGCTATCAACTATACCGGAGATTTTTCTTATCAGACCCAGGACAGAAAATACAGAGACTATAAATATGATGTGCCCAACAGAACGGTAATCGGGAATAAAGATCAGTACGAATCTTATAATAAAGCCGATGTTTTTTATTCGAGGGGGGTATTCAGTAACTTTTTAGACAGTAAGAAAATTGATTTCCAGCTGGGCTATGAATTAGACCATACTACAGGATATGCGGGAAATATTGCCGGTTTTTTTAGAGAGACAGATAATGTGAAAAGAAAAATTTTCAATTATGCCAATTTCATGTCCGTAGAATGGAAGGCCACCGACTGGCTCTCAGTTCGTCCGGGTTACCGTCTTGCTTTAAGCGACAAATTTGATACCCAGCACAACTACTCCCTGACTGCAAGAGTAAAAGCAGGTGAAAATGAAAATTTAAGATTGGTGGTTGGAAGTGCCAATCGTTTTCCAAACTTTGATGAACTTTATACCTATAGGGTAGATACCAACCATGATATCCAGGGAAATGAAAACCTGGTGCCGGAGCAGGGGATGACAGCTTCCCTGAATGGCGAGAAAAAATTTACAACTTCTTCAGGATGGGATTTCAAAGCAGGAACAAGTGCTACCTATATGGATGTAAAAGACCGTATTGAACTTGCTGTTGTTAACCAGCAGCCACTGAAGTATAAATATATCAACATCAACAAGTACAGATCCTATATTTTTGAAGCCAACTTCAGAGCTCAGAAAGACCAGTTGAGTGTAGCAGCAAATGCTACTTATTATGGGATTTCCAGAGAACTGTCTGAAGGAGGAGTTGATTCGCCGGATAATTTTTATTATACTTTTGAAGCGAATGCAGCCGTAAACTATACCGTTCCAAAAACGAACACAACACTTTCCCTATTCTATAAATATACCGGGAAAACGCAGATGCCTGTTCTGGTTTCTCCCCTTGGAGCAGATGCCTATTATGATATAGGAGAGAGAGGTGATTTCCATATGATGAATTTTATGGTATCCCAGCCATTCTTTAACAAACATCTGGAACTAGGATTGGGTGTTAAGAATATTTTCGACGTTTCTTCGGTGAGAGATACCACCCTTACAGGAAATGCTCATGAAACGGCAAATACGAATTCTAATCTTTTCTATGGCAGAAGCTATGTTGCCAGACTAAGCTATAATTTCTAAAATTCTAACAATGAAAAAAATACTATTTTATCTCCTTATAGGTTCATCATTTATTGCTCAGTCATGTATCAATAATAATGAAGATCCAGTGGCTGTACCGCCGTCGCAGGGAAAGATCGTGGATCCTTCCATAGGTGGTGACAAAGAGCCCAATCAGGTTTGGATAGACCTTAGTGATGTGAATGATGATGGAACTCCCAAGCAGACGGTGAATGTAAGAACAGACTGGGACCTGGCATTTTATTCAGGAAATAACGGATTTAAGGTAATATTAAACTCATCAATTACCATGGCTGCTGCAAAAATTCCGAATGTAACGGATATTGCAGCTGTGAAAGATTCAGACTTGACAGCTTTAAAGGCTAAGGTAAAAGTAGGAAATTATAATCCTGCGAATTCTATATACGTTGATGATGTAACCGGTAACTTTCCTTCCGGATATACTGCAATAGAAGGAATCGCAGCCAATGATGCTGAGAATGGAGTATACCTGGTTAATATGGGTAAAGAACTTTATGTAGGAAATGTAGCATTGGGTTCAGTTTCTACTGGAGGTGCCGACAGAGGCTGGATGAAAATTCAGGTTGTGAGAAGTGGTGAAGGTTATAAAATAAAATACGGAGGTCTTAATGATACTACGCTGAAAGAAGCCATCATCAGTAAGAAAAGTAACTATAATTATACTTTTTACAGCTTAAAAGAAGGCAAAGAAGTAAGCATCCAGCCGGAAAAAAATAAATGGGATATATCCTTCTCTGTATTTACCAACCTTATTGAAGGAGCGGGAAGCTACAGCTATGCAGATTTTGTACTGACCAATAATATGGGCAATGTAGGCGCTTACGAAGTAAAAGTAGCATCAGGTTCCACAATTGAAGCATTTAATAATTTCGAGAAGGCAGATGTTGTAGACTCCAAGCTGGTATATAATGATCAGAGAGTAATAGGGGGAGGATGGAGAGAAGTAGGACCTTCGGGATATCAGGTAATAGGCAACGTTTTTTATGTGATCAAAGATGCTGAAGGGACCTATTATAAATTAAGATTTACCAGACTTACAAGCAGTGAGGGAGTCAGAGGGCATTCATCATTCCAGTATAAAGCATTAAAATAATCAAATAATAGTATATCATGAAAAAATTCATTCTTGCAGCTTCCATCTTAATGGCAGTGTATTCCTGCAAAAAAGAAGAAGGCGCTAAAACAGAAAATACAACGGAAACCTCTTCAGAGGCTCCGAAAAGCAACAATAAAATTGTCACTCTGAACGGTGGGATTACTGAAATCGTAAGTGCATTGGGACACGAAAAAGAAATCGTAGGAACAGATGTTACCAGTACTTATCCGGAAACATTGAAAGCTACCGCTAAAGATCTTGGACACGTAAGATCCATGACGATCGAGCCGATTATGGCAGTAAGTCCTACACTGATCTTAGCTTCAGACAAAGATATCAACCCTGAATTATTAGGAAAAATCAACTCTTCAGGAATCAAAACAGAAGTATTCAAACAGGAATTTACGGTTGACGGAACTAAAAAGCTTATTGCAGATGTTGCCAAAGCAGTAGGAAACACAGACTATCAAAAATTAAATGATAGGATTGACGCTGATCTGAAGCAGGTACAGCCCATCGCGAAAAAACCTAAAGTATTATTCATCTATGCCAGAGGAAATATGCTGATGGTAGCCGGTAAAAATACACCAATGGCTTCATTAATCAGTCTTGCAGGTGGAGAAAATGCAGTAAATGATTTTGAAGATTTCAAACCGTTGACACCGGAAGCCGTGGTAAAAGCAAATCCTGATGTACTGTTCTTCTTTGCAACCGGACTTCAGGGAGCAGGTGGAAATGAAGGAGCCCTTAAGATGCCGGGAGTTTCCCAGACTAATGCCGGGAAAAATAAGAAAATCATCGCAATGGATGGAGGATTGGTTTCCAGTTTTGGACCAAGATTAGGAGAAGCAGCAGTAGGATTAAACAAACTTTTAATTGAGAACACAAAGTAAACTATACTTTTATCTAACTATAAGCACAGTACTGCTTGTCATCATAGCAGTACTGGCGCTTAATACAGGAGTCTACGATTTTGGAGGCAATTCACCTTTCAAAGTTTTGTGGCAGTATATAAAAGGAGAACCGGGAATATCTTTAAGCGATAAATATGTAATCTGGGATGTGAGAGCAGCCAGAATTATTATGGCTATTTTAATAGGAAGTATGCTGTCGGTATCGGGAACAAGTCTTCAGGGACTTTTCAAAAACCCTCTGGCGACGGGAGATTTAATAGGACTTACATCGGGAGCAACGCTGCTGGCGGCAATTGCCATTGTTTTAGGAGGACATTTCAAACAGTATCTTCCTGAAGCCGTACAATTTTCACTGGTGGGAATTTCCGCATTTATAGGATCTTTTTTATCAATGATGCTGGTGTACAGAATTTCAACAAGCGGAGGAAAAACCAATGTAGTGATGATGCTTCTTACCGGTGTTGCCATTACAGCGATCGGGTTTTCAATTACAGGTTTCCTGATCTATATTTCAAAAGATGAACAGCTTAGGGATCTTACATTCTGGAACCTGGGAAGTCTTGCCGCAGCAACTTGGACGAAGAATATTATTCTGGCCATCGTCCTGATCATTTCCTATATCATACTTCTTCCGAAAGGAAAAGCACTGAACGCAATGATGTTGGGAGAAAAAGACGCTCAGCATCTAGGAATTAACGTAGAAAGACTGAAAAAACAGATCATTATCACTGTAGCTCTTATGGTGGGAAGCTGTGTGGCATTTTCAGGAACAATAGGCTTTGTAGGACTGATTGTCCCGTATATTTTAAGGCTTTTATTTAAATCCAATTATACGTTTATTCTGCCTTTGTCGGCTTTATACGGAAGTATACTGCTTCTTACGGCAGATACTTTCAGCAGAAGTATTGTAGAACCTTCGGAACTGCCGATCGGGATTCTTACAGCACTTATGGGAGGCCCCATTTTTATCGCTATTTTAGTTAAATTCAAAAAATCGCTGTAATGATAAAGGCACATCAGATCAGTTATAAGCACAAAGATTTTTATATTCTGGATGGCGTAGATGTTTCTTTGGAATATGGAGAATTTCTTGCCATTGTAGGACCGAACGGGGCCGGAAAATCAAGCCTGCTGAGTGTTCTGGCCAATGAAATAAAGAACAAACAGAAGGTGCTTTTTAAAGATAAACCAATCAGTGAATGGAACGTACAAGAGCTTTCAAAGCATAAGGCGAAATTTTCCCAGCACAACAGCAATGATATTCCTCTGGATGTAAAAGATGTAGTGATGATGGGAAGATATCCGTACTTCGATGCCCAGCCGGGAAAAGAAGATACAGAAGCTGCAGACGGCATGATGAATGAAACCGATATTTTCCATCTGAAAGAAAGGGAATACAATACCTTGTCCGGAGGAGAAAAACAACGGGTGCATCTTTCAAGAGTGATGGCCCAGCTGCAGAATGATATTGCCCATAAACTGGTTTTTCTGGATGAACCGTTGAATAATTTAGATATAAAACATCAGTATAAAGCACTGGAGATTATTAAAAACTTTACCCAAAAGGCCAATAGTGCTATTGTCGTACTGCATGATCTGAACCTGGCAGCACAGTTTGCCGATAAAATTTTATTAATGAAATCAGGAAAGGTTTCCGCCTATGGAACGCCGCAGGAAGTTTTTACTGCTGAAAATATCAGTCACGCCTATAATTTCCCGTGTACCATTTGCGGACATCCTATTACCAATAACCCTATGATCATTTTTGGATAACCATGGAAAAAGACGATTTAAAGATCCTCGCACAGAATCTTGCCAATCCTCAGGGAGAAAAAGGAATAGAGATCGGTGAGATGATGAATGAAACCAACATCAGCATGACCTTGGAAAGTATCAAAACACTTTTAATAGAAGATCATGAGCATATTCTGGAAATAGGGCATGGCAATGCAGGACATGTAAAACATATTTTCAGCAAAGCCCAAAACCTGAAGTATACAGGAATTGATATTTCCGAAACCATGCATCAGGAAGCGAAAAAGCTGAATAGGGAATTTGAAGGTAAAGCAGATTTTATATTATACGAAGGACAGAAACTTCCTTTTGACGATAAAACCTTCGATAAAATATTCACTGTCAATACGGTTTATTTCTGGAAAGAGCCAGTAGCGTTTTTAAATGAAATCTACAGAGTGCTGAAGAAAGACGGAACAGTAGTTCTTACTTTCGGACAAAGGGATTTCATGGAAAAATTGCCATTCACAGAATTTGATTTTACCCTGTACAGCAATACCGAAATGGAAGAACTGGTTTCCAAAAGCCATTTCAAAAGAATGAAGATCTCCGAAAAAGAAGAAGAAATAAAAAGCAAAACAGGAGACGAAACTATAACAAGAATTTATACAGTTTTAACCATAAAAAAATAAGATAATGAGCACATTAGTTAATGACCTAAAGGAAAAATGGGAAGCTCTGAAAGCAGAAAATCCACACATCAGAATAAGAAATGCAGCAGCTCAGCTGGAAGTAAGCGAAGCTGAACTATTGGCAACAAGTGTGGGAGAAGGAGTAACCATTCTGAAGCCTGAATTTCAGAATATCCTTACCGAAGCAGAGCAGCTTGGAAAAGTAATGGCTCTTACCCGCAATGATGAGTGTGTACATGAAAGAAAAGGAACTTACCTGAACGGAGATTTCAGCAGTCCTCATGCCCAGCTTTTTGTAGGGGAAGATATTGATCTGAGAATTTTCCTTAACCATTGGAAATTTGCTTTTGCTGTAGTGGAAGGAGATAAAAAAAGCCTTCAGTTCTTCGGAAAAGACGGACTTGCCCTACATAAAATCTACCTTACAAAGGACAGTAACGGAGCTGCTTTCGATGCCATTGCTGAAAAATATAAAGCTGAAGATCAGAATGAAGCCTTAGTTTTTGAAGCAGTAGCTCCAAAGGCCGCAGAAAAACCGGATTCTGAGATTGATGCAGAAGGATTCAGAAAAGCATGGACAGAATTAAAAGATACCCACGATTTCTTTATGATGACCAGAAAATTCGGAGTGAGCAGAACACAGGCCTTAAGACTGGCTCCTGAAGGATTTACTAAGAAAATCGATAATGCTAAAGTAGTCAACGTACTGGAAGATGCTTCAGAAAAGAACATTCCGATCATGGTGTTTGTAGGAAACAGAGGAATTATCCAGATCCACACCGGAAATGTAAAGAAAACCCTTTGGCATCAGCAGTGGTTCAATGTAATGGACCCGGATTTCAACCTGCATATGGATGTTACAAAAATTTCGGAAGCGTGGATCGTTAAGAAACCAACAGAAGACGGAGAGGTGACTGCCATCGAAGTATTCAACAAAGAAGGAGATTTCATCGTTCAGTTCTTCGGAAAAAGAAAACCGGGAATCCCTGAACTACAGGAATGGAAAGACCTTGTAACAGAATTAGAAAAATAATAATTAGATGATTTTGAATGAGCCGTTTTGTTTTTTTAATTCAAGGCGGCTTTTTTTAGCAGATTTGCTGTTCATTCAAAAAGATGTAATTTGTGATCAATTAAATAAGAGGAAATGAAGAATATTTTCATAGCCGTATTGCTGGCAGGATTCTGTTCATTAAACGCGCAGAATTTTAAAGCCTATCAGTTCTATGATAAAAAAGGAAAAGAAGTAAAGACCGATAAACTAGTTAAAGAACTGGCAGAATATGATGTTGTCTTCTTTGGCGAGAACCATAACAGTTCTGTCAACCACTGGCTTCAGCTGAAAATTACGGAAGCTTTATCCGAAAAGAAAAACGGTCAGATCATTCTGGGTGCCGAAATGTTTGAAAGAGACAACCAATCCCAGCTGAACAATTATCTGAGCGGGAAGTTTGATGCTAAAACCCTTAAAGATTCAACGCGTTTATGGAACAATTACGCTACAGACTATAAGCCTCTTGTTGATTTTGCTAAACAGAAAAAGCTGAGTTTTATTGCAACCAATATCCCTAGAAGATACGCTTCCCAAACGTCCAAAGAAGGAATCGAATCCTTAAATAAATTAAGTACACAGGAGAAAGCATACATTGCCCAGCTCCCCATAAAAGTTACTTTAGATACACCGGGATATCCTGAAATGAAAGCCATGATGGGTGATCATGCGGAAGGAACAAAAGTAATGAACTTTATTTCTGCCCAGGCTGTAAAAGATGCTACCATGGCAGAGTCTATCCTGAAAAATTTGCAGGCCGGGAAAACGTTTATCCATTACAACGGAAACTATCACAGCAAAGAATTCGGAGGCATTTATTGGTATATTAAACAGAAGAATCCCAACCTGAAAATGGCCGTGATCTCTGTTTTTGAATCCGAAGATCCGGAACTGAAAATCCCTTCAAAGGACTATATCCCCACAGATTTTAATCTGATTATTCCTTCGGATATGACGAAGACTTTTTAATTAATAATATTCTATTTAAAACAGGTTTTGGCCTGTTTTTTTATTTCCCGCAGATTACTCAGATTTCACAGATTTTTAAGGGGATTTTATCTCTCGCATATTTTGCATATGGCGCAGATTTTTTTGTATTGATGTGATTAATTCTGCTTCATCAGAATCAATTAATATTCCTCAGACAAATTTCAGTCCATTTAATTTTACCTCAATTCGGGATAAGAGTTTCTTATTGATACAGGTTTGAAGCTGGGAGCTGGAAGAGGGAAGTTATGAAGCCTGCTGATAATAAGTGTTCATTTATTTAAGATAATCTGATCATGCAGTAGCTTTCAGTATCTATAACTGAAAGTAACTTCCAGCCTCCTTCTTCCATCTTCCAGTCTTTTTATCCCTAAATTCCTTACCCCGAGCTCAGGTTAATTTACAACAATCTTTATCTTTGTATTACATTCAATGAAAATGAAAAAATTATCCTTTCTGTTCGTTTTATTTATCGGGGTTGTTAATGCTCAGAAGCTGACACCGGCTGAACTTTCAATCATCAATCAGGGAGACATCAGCACTGCGCTTCCTATTTACCAGACTACAGACGGTCATCAGCATAAAACATTATTGGCTTTTTCTTCAGAAATTGATGCAACAGACCCTCATACAGCTGTTTTAGTTAAGAGAATGAAAGAGTCTCTTCTTTCTACAGACGGGGGAGTGGGGATTGCAGCACCGCAAGTAGGCATCAACAGAAAAGTAATCTGGGTACAGCGTTTTGATAAACAGGATGAACCTTTGGAATATTTCATTAATCCGGTTATTGTCTGGAAATCAGATATACAAAATCTCGGTCCTGAAGGTGATCTTTCCATTCCTGATTTCAGAGACCAGTTCTACAGAAGCAAAGTAATCCAATTAGAATATGTTGATTTGAAAGGGCAGAGATATTCAGAGATTGTAGAAGGTTTCACAGCTGTTATTTTCCAGCACGAAATAGACCATCTTTTCGGCATCCTGATTTCCGATAAAAAAGAACGGGAAAAGAATGATGCTTACAAAAAAGTTGATGCCTATCAAAAGACTGATCTGATGCGAAGGTAGAAACAGAAAATTTATAAAATTTAATGCGAAGTTTTTTGCCACGGATACACGAATTTTTTGCTTTTAAATCTCTTGCATATGTGGTAGATTTTTTTGAGTTTACTGTTGTTGGTTTGCGCAAGGACGCTATTTTTTTCTTGCTTTATGGGTATAAGGCGCTAAGATTTTATTTCCGATAAAATTTAATACTGTATCAGTTGCTGAAAATCCTTGATTTTCTTGCGCCTTAAAACGTTATCATAGTCAAAAACCTTTGCGCCATCGCGTTTTCCAGCCCAAGGATTGCCACTGATGCACGAGTTTTTTTGCTTTTAAATCTCTTGCATATGTGGTAGATTTTTTTGAGTTTACTGTTGTTGGTTTGCGCAAGGACGCTATTTTTTTTCTTGCTTTATGGGTATAAGGCGCTAAGATTTTATTTCCGATAAAATTTAATACTGTATTAGTTGCTGAAAATCCTTGATTTTCTTGCGCCTTAAAACGTTATCATAATCAAAAACCTTTGCGCCATCGCGTTTTCCAACCCGAGGACTGCCACGGATATACGAATCATTTTATTAGTGCATCCGCGGCATAAACCAGAACATCAATTTTTCCCACAGATTTCACAGATTTTTTATTCCTGAGATCCGCTTCTATTTACCATGTTGATATGATTTAGGCACAAAAAAACATCTTATCAAAGAAATAAGATGTCCTTTATTATATAGAAAATAATTAGTTATTCGTTACGGAAAGTTTCACTTCCATATTATTTCTTGTTGCATTAGAATATGGACAGATCTCGTGGGCTTTCTCTGTAAGTGCCTGTGCTTCTTCAATGGAAACACCAGGAATATTGACATCCAGTTCTGCCGCCAGTCCGAATCCTCCGTTGTCAAGCTGTCCTATGCTTACCTGTGCCGTTACAGTTGTTTCACCGGTCTTTATTTTAGAAAGGCTGATGACGCGGTTAAGAGCACTGTCAAAACAGGCAGAATATCCCGCTGCAAAAAGCATTTCAGGGTTGGCGAAATTATCATTGCTGCCACCTAAAGCTTTAGGCATTCTTACATCAAGGTCCAAAACTCCGTTTTCACTTTTTACATGACCGTTTCTTCCGCCTTGTGCTGTTACTTTTGTTGTATATAACGTTTTCATTTATTTTTCTATTTTGTTTAAAATTTTTTGGATCGTTTCCTTAAGGTGAATAAGATCTTCGGTTTCTATACCGATTTTATTCTGGATTTTTCCGGGAATTTCACAGGCTTTCTTTTGCAGCTGTTTCCCTGATTCCGTTAAAAATACTTCAACCACTCTTTCATCTTCTTTTTTCCGTTTTCGGTCAATAATTCCTTTACTCTCCAATCTTTTCAGAAGGGGAGTTAAGGTTCCGCTGTCCAGGAAAACTTTTTCACCAATATGGCTTACCGTAACCCCGTCACTCTCCCATAATACCATTAGTACAAGGTATTGAGGATAGGTAATATCAAGCTCATCCAGAAAAGGACGGTAAAGACCTGTGATCTCTTTAGCAATAACATATAAGGGAAAGCAGATCTGGTTTTCTAATTTTGGCGGGTTTGAATTATCCATAAAGCTGAGTATGAAAGAAATGTTGAAGATATTACTTTTTGATGATAAATTCCTCCATTGGAATCCTTACTTTTTTCATAGAAGACAGCCAGTCATTCGTTTCATCTCTGTATCCGAGGTATAAAAGGCTTACACTTCTAAGTCCCAATTCTTTTAATCCAAGAATTTCATCCACAACCTGATTGCTGAAACCTTCTGCCGGAGTACTGTCAATTTTTAACTCGGCCGCCTGAGCAAGGGCCATTCCCAGAGCGATATACGTTTGTCTGGCAGTGTGGGCAAAATGTTCTTCAGAACTCTGAGCGTTGTACATCTCCTTAATTTTATCGGTATAAGACCCGAAACGTCCTCTTGGAAGTTCTCTTACATCGGTGTGGTAGTCATATACTTTATCGATCTTTTCATTAGAATAGCTGTCCCATGCAGCGAATACAAGAACATGAGAAGAATCTCTCATCACTTCAGGATTCAGGGCACCGGCCACCATTTTATTTTTTAACTCCTGATTTTCCACAACAATAATGCGGAAAGGCTGTAACCCTGAGGAAGTGGGTGCTAATCTCGCAGCTTCTAAAATTTTGTTCAGATCCTCTTCAGATACTTTTTTGTTGGAATCATATGCTTTTACCGCATGTCTCCATTGTAAATCTTCTATTAATGACATTTCTTTATTTTTAAATTAAATTACTTCAGTTAAAATCTCCTGCTTCATAAGCAAAAGGTTAAAATTACACTGCAAATATACAAACAATTAAATTGTGTACAATTTAATTTTAGAAAATTTAATTGTGCTTTGCATAATTTGTTTTTATTGTTGAATGATTTTTTCCGCAGGAATCGGATTTTTTAGAAGGGGCTGTATTTTAATCTTTGCAGAAGAATTTTTAAACAAAAAAAAATGCAGCGATTTAAAAACAAAACCATTTTAATTACAGGCGGAACCAACGGAATGGGATTGGGCACAGCGGAACAGTTTATCCGTGAAGGTGGAAGGGCAGTTATTACGGGCAGAAGTGAAGAGACTGTCCATAAAGCTTTAGAAAAATTAGGAGAAAATGCTTTTGGAATTGTTTCCAATGCCGGGAAAATGCAGGATCTGATGAATCTGCGTAATGAGGTGCTGAAGTACACCGAAAGTATTGATGTACTCTTTCCCAATGCCGGATATGGAAGGTTTGCTCCAATTGAAAATGTGGAGACAGAGCAGTTTGACGAACTTTTCAATATGCTGGTGAAGGGCCCTTTCTTTACCGTTCAGCAGATCCTGCCGATGATGAAAAGAGGAAGTTCGGTGATTTTCAATACTTCTGTAGCAACTGAAATTGCGATGCCGAATTTTTCGGTGTATTCAGCAGCGAAATCGGCGGTACAGTCTTTTATTAAAACCTTTGCAGTAGAATTAACAGATCGTGGGATACGGGTGAATGGAATCAGCCCCGGCCATATTAAAACCAATATTTTTAATAATACAGGTCTGACCGCTGAACAGATTGATCAGGCGGTTATCGGTATTATCCCTACAATCCCCTTTAAAAGACAGGGAGAACCTACAGAGATTGCCAATACAGTCCTATTTCTGGCTTCGGATGATGCCTCTTATATTCATGGTGCAGAAATAAAGGTAGATGTGGGAATTTCTGTGATCCGTTAATAGAAAAAGATCCCGCCGAGAACTGAACGGGACCCTTTAAGAACAGTCTGCTGAGAAGAATGCAGACTGTTTTGAAATCAATATTTTAATCAAAATGTATAGAAAGAAATCAACAGGATTATTGGTTCTTTTTTACTTCTTTCATTTCTTTAATGATGTTGGTATTATTCTCGATACCTATATCAAAAGCTTTTCCTTTTTTATAGCTTTGAGTTGCCTTGTCCAGGATAATACCATCATCTTTCTTTTTGGATACATAGAATACCTGCTGGCTTATTCCTATGGATACGCGCATGAAATTTTCCGGATTGTCCGGGTCTTCTGTAATATTGCTGATGGTTGAATTATTATACCATGTCAGATTTTTTTGGCTTGAATTACCGGAGCAGGAAGTAATCATAACAAATAATAAGAGTATATAAGTCCAGGCTTTCATAAAATAAAGTATTAAATAACAGTTCCTGCAATTTATCAATAAAATAGATACAGGAACTGCTAAAATTTAGTTAAAATCCACAGTGTCCCACATAAGGAGCCGGGGAAGGAGAGCATCCTGATAAGGAGCTGAAAGTGGTCAGTACACAGTTGGTGTTGATGTAGCTGTTATCATACATCAGCGCACCTGCCGGGCTTCTGTAATACACATTTCCTGCTGTATTAGCATATGAACTTACCGATACCGATCCACAGCTGGAATTGGCACATGCAGCTCTCCATACAGCGTCTGTAACCGGTCCGCTTGGGAAAAGGGAAGGGTCAAAGATTCTTTTCTCTGTAACACCGGAAGCGTTTTTATAGCTTACAAGAAGAGCAACGTGGTAGCTCCATGATACACAGCAGGTACCTGTAGAAGCTTTTAAGTTGCCATAGACAAATTGTTTTTCAGCATCATAACCATTATTGATAAGGATCTGTCTCATTTTGTGGGCTCTGGCATAGCATCCGTCAACAGGATATCTGAAAGTAATACAAGGTGAAGAAGCTGTTGAGGTTCCACAAGCCTGATTTTTGATCAGGGTGAACATACTGTTTAAAGTCGCAACATTAGGTAGAGCGCTGGTCAGTTTATTGGTTTCTTCTTTTACTTCTTTTGATAAAACAGATTTAAAATAACGAAGATCTTCATCGGTCGCTTTTTCAATTTTTGCAATTTCAGAGGTATTTGGCTTAAGGAAAACATGAACAGGGGTTTCATTTTTCACGGCTTGTCGGAGCATTTCGACATAACCTTCATTTTCTTTGGTCTGCTGAATGGTATAGAACTGTGCGGTAACAATGAATGAAACTTTAAGGGTTCCGTTTTCTTCCTCAATCCCCACCGGAATGGTTTTTCCAAAGTCTTTTAAAGCAACGTTGCTTTCTTTGGTGGTCAGGTCCTGATTCGCATTGGAATCGGCACAGGCATTAAGTGACAGAACGCTCACAAATGCCATCATGGATAGGATAAGATTTTTCATAATTCTCATGATTTTGTGGTTTATAATATATTAAGTTGGTGTAGTTTTTATTTTTATTTAAAATTAAATTAGTTCACCTAATTGTGATATTAAATGTAAATAAAAATAAAATATGAACCAATTATTTTGAAATAAAAATCAAAATATTTTTGCTTTGAATGAGGGTTGTATGGTTTGAAAACCAGTGATATAAATGATTTTCTCATCTTTCGGTGCTTTAAACTGTTTTTAATACATCCTGATAATAGGTTCCGGACTGGTCTACCATATCATCATTCTCAAGTCCTCCCTCTGTTTTCGTTATGGTTATTAAATAAAAAATTCCCCATGCATCAGTGTGATGATACATAGGGAATATATATTTTTGTTAATAAATTATTTGTAAAGAAGCTCAGCCTGGAAAACATCTGCAAAATGCTTTCTGATCTTGGCTTTTACGTCTTCCATTTCCTCTGGTGTCAGATCTCTTTCAAGTTCTCTTTTTAAAGAAGTTACCTGCTTGTCTTTGATACCGCATGGAATAATATATTCAAAATAGCGCATATCTGTATTTACATTCAGGGCAAAACCGTGAAGGGTAACCCATCGGGAAGCTTTCACTCCCATGGCGCAGATCTTTCTGGCATAAGGTTTACCTACATCCAGCCATACTCCTGTTTCTCCCGGAGAACGCTCTCCTTTAAGACCGTAGTCACCAATGGTTCTGATGATTACTTCTTCCAGATTTCTCATATACAGATGAATATCCGTAAAGAAATTTTCAAGATCCAGAACCGGGTAGCCTACAATCTGTCCATAGCCGTGATAGGTAATATCACCACCGCGGTTGGTTTTCACAAAAGTAGCTTCAATCTCTTTTAGCTTGTCAATTCCGGCAAGCATATTTTCTTCATGTCCGCTTTTGCCCAATGTGTAAACGTGAGGATGTTCCACAAAAAGGAGGTGATTAGGCGTAGTAATATGCTGTTCTGCAGGAAGGTCGCGGTTTTTAATTTTGGTATCGATGATATTTTTCATCAGACTTTCCTGGTAATCCCAGGCGGGCTGATATTCTTTGATGCCCAGATCTTCAAATGCGACTGCTTTATTCTGATTTGTATTCATATACTGATGTCTGTTTTATTTTAATGGATGAAACCATGATTTCATACCACTTTTTTGACCGTACAAATTTAGTGAATTTTACCCTTTTACAGCATGGATAAAATCTATGGCAACATTCTTCCAGTCTTTATGCTGCAACAGGATATTCACAAATGCGGTTCCTATAATACCACCGTCTGCTTTTTCCGTCACATTTTCAAAATCTTCCTTCGATTTGATTCCAAAACCGATCATTACCGGATTTTTTAATGGAAGAGAGGCTAACCTTGTCAAATAGCTTTCATTCTTTAAAACAGCATTCTCATTACCTGTTGTAGATGAGGAACTTACTGCATACAGGAATCCTGAACTTAAGGAATCCAGATACAGAATTCTCTCGTCGGAAGTTTCCGGAGTAACCAGGAAAGTAAAGTTGAGGTTGTATTTTTTTAAGATCTGCTGATAGTTTTTTTCGAATTCAATAGGAGGAAGATCCGGAATGATTAATCCTGAAACCCCACTTTCTGAGCATTCAAGGCAGAATTTTTCAAACCCAAAACTTAAAACCGGGTTGATGTATCCCATCAGAATTACTGGAATCCTGATTTCCTCTTTAATCGTTTTTAATTGTGAGAAAAGCTTTTCAATGGTCATTCCGTTTTGTAAAGCTAGTTCATGAGCCTGCTGAATTATGGGTCCGTCTGCTACGGGATCAGAGTAAGGCATTCCTATTTCAATCATATCAGCCCCAGAATCCTGAATAAGTTGTATAACGTCTGCAGTATCTTCCAGTTGCGGAATTCCTGCTGTAAAGTATATGTTTAGTTTTTTCATATTTTTAAAAAGGTTAATAACGATCCTAAAGCTTCCTGAATAACGGCCAATACTACAAAAAGCCCAAGAATTAATAAGATACTTATGATTTTCTTTTTTCCCGGAATGCTGAATTCAATCGCTGCGTTTTTAATCATGAGCAATACTTTTTCCCTGTTAAACCAAAGCACTCCAATCACTAAAAGCTGGTAAAATACAGCGTTGGCCATGGCACCCCGGTGAACCCCATAAAAATAATCCTGCATGATGATATTAATGAGGATACTTGAGAGAACGATACATCCTATTATTCTTGTTTTCGGAACTAATAACAGCAATGCTCCGAGGATTTCAAATAGGCCCAAAATAGTAGAGTAGCTTTTGGAGTAAGCATAGAATGCCCACATTAAACTCATTCCGTCGTAGGAAAAAAGCGGACGTTTATATTGGGAAATGTTCCCGAACTGTACATATTTTGCACTTCCATAAATACACATATTAAATGCTGTAAAGAGTACAAAAGACCATTCCAGAACGGCAACTAAATATTTTTTATTCATTATTATTAAGATGTTTAAGATAGGTCTCCATGTCTTTATCACCTCGTCCGCTCAGACAGATAACGACGATATGATTTTCCTTGAATTTCTTTTTATCTAAAACAGCAAGAGCATGGGCGCTTTCGAGCGCCGGGATAATTCCTTCCAGCCTTGTCAGCTCAAAAGCCGCTTTTAGGGCTTCATCATCGTTAATACTGAAAAATTCGGCTCTTTTTTCTTTGAATAAATGGGCGTGAAAAGGGCCAATTCCCGGGTAATCAAGCCCTGCGGAAATCGAGTGGGGTTCAATTACCTGCCCGTCTTCCGTCTGCATCACAAGACTTTTGCTTCCGTGAAGAACTCCTGAAGTTCCCAGAAAAGTGGTTGCAGCAGATTTTCCGGAATCAATACCGTAACCTCCGGCTTCTGCGGCAATAATTTTTACGTCCTTTTCTTCTACAAAATGATAGAAAGTCCCTGCAGCATTGCTTCCTCCGCCTACACAGGCAATAACGTAATCAGGATTTTCTTTTCCCGTCTGCTCCAGAAGCTGTTCCTTAATCTCTTTTGAAATAATGCTCTGAAATCTGGCTACCAGATCAGGAAAAGGGTGAGGGCCCACTACACTTCCGATTACATAATGGGTGGTGACCGGATTGTTGATCCAGTCTCTTAACGCTTCGTTTACGGCATCTTTGAGTGTTTTGGAACCTGAAGTAGCTGCAACAACTTCTGCTCCGAGCATTTTCATTCTTGCTACGTTGGGAGCCTGTCTCTGAATATCGATTTCTCCCATGTAAACGATGCACTTCATCCCAAGAAGAGCGCAGGCGGTAGCAGTAGCCACACCATGCTGTCCGGCTCCTGTTTCTGCAATAATTCTGGTCTTTCCTAAACGTTTTGCGAGCAATACCTGTCCTAAAGCATTATTGATCTTATGAGCTCCTGTATGGTTAAGATCTTCTCTTTTAAGATAAATCTGAGTATTGTATTTTTCACTTAAATTTTTAGAAAAATAAAGCGGAGTAGCGCGGCCTACATAGTTTTTAAGCAGATCCTGATATTCTTTCTGAAATTCTTCAGATTCTATAATTTCAAGGTAGTTTTCCTGGAGCTCTTTTACATTCGGATAAAGCATTTCAGGGATAAAAGCACCTCCAAATTCTCCATAATATCCGTGTTCATCGGGGTTTTTATAATTCATTTCTTTTTATTCTTTTATTAATTAAAATAGGCATTGTTTTCAGGGCCGAGGGATTTCAGCAGTTCTTTTCTTTCATCAGACAGATGGAAGATCAGGATGTCATCATCTTCAGAAGAGTTGCATACTGTTCCGTTATTTTCCATAATGTTTTTGGCCTTATTCTTTAAAATTTCAACATCACACTGTTGATAGAACGGGCGCAATTCTTTGAGACAGAATCCTATGACTTCCAGATTTCTCTGTTCCGTATTTTCTTTTAAAAATTTTACCAGAATAGAGCCATATCCTTTCTTTTCCTGTGCCGAAACCAATCCTACAATTTCAGCAAAAATATACTGTTTTCCAGAGATATCAAGAGTGAAATCAAAATTGAGCCGGCTCAAAGCCAATATTTCATCACGCTGATTCACCAGAAAATGAAACTCCGAATTTCTAAAAGAAAACCGAAAATCTGAAGTATTCATGGTCATCCATTCAGAAATATCCCAGAGTTTAAGGATATACTCGATTTCCGGGTTGCTTAATTCATTCGTTTTTTTGATCAAGTAATTCATGGATAAACTTATTTATAAAATCCTGATTGTACTGATATTGCTGTGCAGGGATCAGTTTTTTGTGATAAAGCATTTCAATTTTGTTTGCCAGATCAATCCATGTAGCCATATCTATTTTAGAATCATACATGGTGACTGCAATTTCAAGGTTATCAATTAAAAAATACGGATCGGAATCTTCATAAAGCAGAAAAACTTTAGCGTAAATTTTCCCGAGATCATATTTAACATTGGCTTTGACATGGCTGTCTAAAAATTTATCAGAAATAATCACCAGATAATAGCTGTTCCACAAGCCGATCCGTTCAAAAAAGTACTGAATATCACTTTCATTAAAACCTTTGATGATATTGATAAATTCAAGAAGTGGTCCGTCTATGGTCCAGTATTCCACATCCCTGTCATTTTGGGACACAAAATTATATAGAGCCTGTATTTTTTCATTCCCGAACTTTGGCGGAAACAGGGTTTTGTAAAATGTTTTTTTTAACTGATGGATATTCATCATTTTATTTGTTGTTTTTTTAGAGTTCCCGAAGGAATAATTTAATTAGGGACAAAAAAATCTATTTTCATCTAACCTCTTTCAGTCCCATAAATATTTTTCATCATATTCAATATCATGTTTCTTCAGTATTTCAAGAAGTTCATCCTTAAACTTCTGCTCCTGATGATGAAGACGCTGATTTTTGATATAGTTAATAATGTTATTAATTTCACTCCGGCTCACCGAAAATGCAGCATAACCATCCTGCCAGAAGAAATTTTCATATTTCGATCCTTTTGTTTTGATCCATTTTGATGAATGCGCTTTAATTTCCTGAACCAGTTTCATCAAGGCTGTTTTTCTTGAAAGCAAACACAAAATATGAATATGATCGCCCGTTCCGCCAATCTGAAGTGCCGGACTTTCAAAATCATGACATAATACAGCAATGTAGGAAAACAATTCTTTTTCTATCGCTTCATCAATGAAATCTTCCCGATATTTTGTACTGAAAACAATATGGAGATAATTTTTTACTAATGACTGGGGCATTTTTTTGTGTTTTTATGTTTTTTGTTTCGTTATTTTAATCGGATTGCATCCGATTCTATGTTAAGTCGTCCCTTCGGAACTGGTTTTGGAATATCTTTTTTATTTTATTCAGGTCTTTAATGCCTGGTGATGTTTCAAATTTGGAATTAATATCTACCGCAAATGGTTTTTGCTGCAAATGATTGATATCGTTAATATTATTTTCGGAAATGCCGCCGCTCAGGAAATAGGGAAGGGATATTTTCAGTCCATTTAATAGAGTCCAATCAAACTGTTTTCCCGTCCCTCCGAATGCACTGCTGTCTGTATCAAAAAGAATATAACTGATGGCAGAGATTTGAGAATTCAATATCTTTTGTATCTTATTTCTGGTTTCGTGATTATTTTCACCCACTCTTATCACCTTTATAATTTTAGTTTCAGAGGATAATTTTTCTTTTAACTGACTTGTAAAATCTTCGTTTTCGTCTCCATGGAGCTGGATGAGGTGAAGACCTGCTTTTTCTGCAATGTCTGCAATTTTATTTATTTCCTCATTCACAAAAACACCTGTTTTCCCTGAATGGCTGATGTTGGAAATATCTTCCAGCTTCAGGTGATTCAAAACATATCTTGGCGATTTTTCATAAAAGATAAATCCCAGAAAATCAACTTTCATCGAAATAAGTTCTTTGATTTGATCAACTTGTGTTAAACCGCAGACTTTCAGTTTAGTATTTATATTGCTGGTAATAGATTGCATACTCATCTTACTTACGAATTTCAACACTGAATTCTTCAAACGCTTTCATCGGATTTGCATTTCTCATAAAATATTCTCCCATCAGAAAACCTTCAAATCCTTTATCTTTTAAGTAATGAAAATCTTCAATACGGTAAATTCCGCTTTCCGCAACAGATACCGTATCTTTAGGAAGCTGGTCTTTTAGACGGACAGAATGCTGAAGATCAACCTTAAAATCCTTTAAATTTCTGTTATTGATCCCAACCAGGTCGATGTCTGGATTGAAATGTCCAAGTTCCTCTTCTGTATGGATTTCCAGTAATACATCCAGATCAAGCTGATGGGAGAGTTCTGTGAATTCCTGAACCTGTTGTGGTGAAAGACATGCGGCAATCAGTAAAACGGCATCAGCACCCATACTTTTTGCCTCATAAAACTGATATTCATCAATCATAAAATCTTTTCTGAGGATTGGAATATTGAGTTGGCTTCTAACATTTAGAATATCATCAAAACTGCCGCCGAAAAAATCTTTATCGGTTAGAATTGAAATTCCGGAAGCTCCGAAATTTTGATACGCTGTTGTTACTTCCAATGGTAAAACCAGGTCATTAATGGTTCCTTTGGAAGGTGATTTTCTTTTAAATTCAGCAATAATTCCGCTTTTATTTTGTACAGATTCTTTCAGAGAAAAGCTTTTTCTTCCGAAAAATGCCGATTCTTTCAATTGATCCGTTGAAATTTCTGCTTTTGAAACGGCAACTTCTTCTTTTTTTCTCGCAATAATGGTATCCAGGATCGTCATGGTTTTCTATTTATAAGGTATAAAGAGATCATAAGTTCACTTTTAATGTATATGATCAGCCGTTGATCAATAATTCCAGGCTTCTCAATGCTTTTCCACTGTGCAGGCTCTCCCGGGCCAGCTGCAGACTTTCTTCATATGTTCCGAATTTATGGGTGTGGTAAAGGGCAGTGGCTGCATTGGCAAGGACTACTGAATTTTGGGATTCTGTTCCTTTTCCTTCCAGGATATTTCTAAAAATCCGGGCCGATTCTTTTGGGTGTTCACCTCCTTTTATACTTTCCGGAGTGACAGGCTGGGAGCCTAAATCTTCCGCAGAATAAATTTCCTCAGTATTTTGGGTGATCATCTTACTGTCCTGGGTAAGGCTTATTTCATCATAACCGTCCAGTCCGTGCAGAAGAATAAATTCCTGGTTCTCTTTCTGAAGAAGATACTGGTAGATTCTTGCGATTTCCATATTATAAACCCCGATCACGGAATATTTAGGCTTTGCTGGGTTTACCAGTGGTCCTAAGAGATTAAAAAATGTTCTTAGTCCTAAAGCTTTTCTCAAAGCACCCACAGACTGTAGGGCAGGATGAAAATACGGGGCATGAAGAAAGCAGATATTGGCTTTTTCCAGATCATCATTCAGCTGGTCGGAATTATTTTTAAACTGGTATCCCAATTCCTCCATCACGTTGGATGATCCCGTTGTGGCAGATGCTCCGTAATTTCCGTGTTTGGCTACCTTTTGTCCTGCTCCGGCAACGACAAAGCTTGCCAGGGTTGATATGTTGATTGTGTTTTTTCCATCGCCTCCGGTTCCTACAATATCCATTGTATCATCGGTGTAAAGATTGACGGGAACAGCCATCTGCAGCAAAGCTTCTCTAAAGCCTTTCAATTCGTTAAGAGTGATGTTCCTCATCAGAAATACACTGATAAAAGCGGTAACCTCCGCAGAATTGAATTTATTTTGAGCGATCTCAATCATCGTAGCTTTTGCTTCAGATTTAGATAAGGTATGATGATTGAACAGGTATTGAAGAATTTCTTTCATCTGTGGAGTTTTTACGGTTGTTGAAGAAGAGTTTGTCATTCTTTAATCATTTAAGAAATTTCGGATAATAACTTCCCCGTCAGGAGTTAAGATACTTTCAGGGTGAAACTGCACCCCGTGTACGTCATAGGTTTTATGCTGAAGAGCCATGATCATTCCGTCTTTATCTACGGCTGTGATTTCCAGTTCTTCGGGAAAACCTTCGGGATTAACGGCCCAGCTGTGGTATCTTCCGACTTCCAGCCCGCTGGAAAGATTTCTGAAAAGCTTGGTATCTTCTTTTATCAGTTCCGCAGAGGTTGCTACCCCGTGAAAAATTTCAGAAAGATTGATCAGATTTCCTCCAAAAGCTTCAGCAATAGCCTGCTGCCCGAGGCATACTCCTAAAATACTTTTGCTGGGTGCGTATTCCCTGATAAGATCAAGTAAAATCCCTGCTTCTTCAGGAATTCCGGGACCCGGAGAAAGAATGATTTTGTCATATTTTCCGATCTCTTCTAAAGTAATTTCATCATTTCTTACCACATCTACTTTTTGGTTCAGAATTCTTTCGATAATCTGGACAAGGTTATAGGTAAAGCTGTCGTAATTGTCGAAAACGAGAACTTTAGTTGGGATTTGAGAGCTTATATTATTGTTCATTTTTTTATTTTTAATGGTTTGGAAGATGAATTGGAACACTGCATTTTAATTGATCACTAATTTGCCTGCTTTATCTACTGCTTTTTTCAGTGCATTTAATTTATTGTTAACTTCCTGCAGCTCATTTTCAGGTACTGATCTGGCCACAAGCCCGGCTCCGGCTTGATAATACAGGGTATTGTTTTTACTTAGAAAAGTACGGATCATAATGGCCTGATTACAGCCTCCGTTGAGCCCGATCATTCCAATACATCCCCCGTAATAGCCACGGGAATTCTTTTCATACTGATTGATGAGCTGAAGGGCTTTATGTTTTGGAGCACCGCTTAACGTTCCCTGCGGAAAGGTAGCGGAGACCATTTCCAATGGATTGATGTCTTCCTGAATATCGGCGGTAACTTCACTTACCATATGAATGACGTGAGAGAAAAGCTGGATCTCTTTCAGTTTGGTAACAGTTACATTTTTACCTAATTTGCCAAGGTCGTTTCTGGCAAGATCTACCAGCATGGTATGTTCTGCATTTTCTTTAGGATCATTTTTTAATGCTTCAATGGATTGAAGATCAGTTTCAAAATCTCCCGTTCTTTTAAAAGTTCCTGCAATAGGATGGATGATAGCCTTTCCGTTTTTAATGATGAGCTGGCTTTCCGGGCTGGAGCCGAATAATTTGTAATTTCCGTAATCAAAAAAGAAAAGATATGGAGAGGGATTGATATTTCTTAAAGCACGGTATACATTGAATTCATCACCTTTAAACTTCTGTTCAAATCGTCTGCTTAGCACCAGTTGAAATACGTCACCTCTCATACAGTGTTTCTGGGCTGTTTTTACCAGCTCTATATATTCTTCATCGGTAAGATTAGAGGTTTCATCACCGGTTTTTTCAAAAGGGTAGACCGGAGTATTCTGGTTTTTGATCAGATTTTCCAGCAGATAAACTTCAGATTTTATACCGCTGATCTGGTTTTCAATGATATGCATTTCATCATTGTAATGGTTGATGGCAATAACATATTG
This sequence comes from Chryseobacterium vaccae, assembly GCF_009602705.1. Taxonomy (NCBI): domain Bacteria; kingdom Pseudomonadati; phylum Bacteroidota; class Flavobacteriia; order Flavobacteriales; family Weeksellaceae; genus Chryseobacterium; species Chryseobacterium vaccae. The sequence goes on from NZ_VSWH01000001.1 coordinate 5,024,856, forward strand.
GTATAATCTATACCGCAGAATGGGAATTTCTACTTCCGGGCTTTGCGGCTTCAGGCTGATGGTCTCAAAAAACTGTACAGCCTCAAAGCTGGTATATCCGAAGAGGCTTTGGGCAGTCTGTTCAACCGGATCTGTGGAAGCTTCACATTCGAAAGTAGTACGAAATTCATCAAATATTTCTGTAATATTCCGGTCTCCGATAAATTGTTTTACGGGATCGGAACCGGGAAGCTTGACTTCAAATTCGCTGAGGTTTTTAACTTCTATTCCGGCTATGGCATTGATGGCAATAAAAGAAAAATTATTATCAATGTTTTTAGAATCCGAGCTTTCCAGAAGGATGGTATCACGGAAACGGTCCCGTATCTGAAGATAAATATTCATCGGGGTATGAAGATCACCCAATGTTTTTTTCGAAACGGTTTTTATTTTAATTTTTTGAATAGACATCTGCTGTTTTTTGTTTGTTTATTGAGATTGAATCATAAAAAAAGGCTTCAACGGAATCCGTCAAAGCCTCTATATTGTTTTTGCTTATTTCTATTGTAAAATTAACAACAGGACAATACTTCCAGACCCGACGAAGAGTTTGAAAGCCACCACCACATATTGTTGTTGATATTTAACATGGGACAAATGTAGAAATTTTTTTTGATACAGAAATAAAAAAAATAAAAAAACTTTAATACACTTTACCGGTAGTTTGCCCGGTAATATCGTACCCCTTTCATCCCGACAAACAGCATAAGAACTCCCATGACTCCCAAAAAGACAATTATTAAATACGTGTTTTTCTGATGGGTGTTATTGTAATCATTCACCGTTAAATACTGAAAGTTGTTCTTATGAATTTCAACGATGCTTATGGTGTTTTTGCGTAAATAATTTTCCGGAAACGGAACATTTTCTGATCTTAAAATCTTCCTCCTGAATTCTTTACTTTCAATGAAGAAACTAAGAGTATCATACTGCTTGTTTTCGGACATTAATTCGTGAGTATAAGTTTGATCTATGGAAATACTGCCAATCACGAACTTTATTTCCGGATACTCTTTTAATCTGATAACTAAAGTTTCGCTTCCACTTTTTCCTTTTTCAATTATAATATTTTCTTTTAAAATTCCTTTTATTTCAGTAATATTATCAAGGGTTATCTGTTGGTTCATAAAAGCCTTGACCGCAATAAAAAAGAAGATGAAACATGAAATGGAACAAATCCAGATCATTTTCAAAATAGTTTTTTTTTCTATAAAGTCTGTTTTCAATAGATAGTGGTTGTAAAGGGGATAAAGGGCAGGTTCAGTTCAAATGATAATTAAAAACTCTGGACTAAATTTAGAATTATTTTTAAATAAGATTTATTGAATTTCATCAAAGGATAAAATATTTGATAATCATGGATGTATTGAGTGAATTTAAACAGACTTTTAACGCTCCAAAACTGCTATCTGGAGCTGTTTGATTCTTTTTTTAATTCCTCAAGTTTATTCCTGTATTCAGGATCGTCATATAACTGTAAATACTCTTCCAAAGCGGCAGAATATTCTTGAATAAATTCTTTATTGGTCCTGTCTGTTTCATATTTTATTCTTGCAGAATTCACCGGAGCCAATTTTTCATATCTGAGCAGATTTTTTCCTGCTTCCGATTGATAATACAGGATGACAATATTTTTTTCATAGCCCGGAATATATTTTACCGGGAATGGCTTTTCTACCTCTGGAATTCTGATCGCATTTTCAATAGGATAAATAGAGGCCGTTGTGGTAGAAAAGAATGTGGGGGTATATTTTCCGTTCTGATTTTTTACAATAGCTTCATAATCATGAATGTACATGTCATTTAATGTAGAATTGGTCTCAACATCTGAAGTGATAACAGCAATACTTTCTACTCCGTATTGATTTAAAAACCAAGCGTTCAGGTATTGTCCGGCAAAGCCGTTCAGAATAGCCAGCGGCAAAATCGGAGCAAGAAGCCATGCTTTTTTTGTCAGAAATGAAAGCAACCCAAAGAACAGCAGAAGAACGATCACAGTATAAAAACCATGATGGCTGGTGAAAAACAGGATTTTAGAAATGAAAATCATAGTTTAAATTTAAAATTATCTGCGGATATAGCCGTTATAAAATCATTAAATTTCTGTATAAATATCATGAATGTGGACATATGTCATGAGTTTAAACGCTAATTTTTTATATTTTTGTCTAAATTTTATAGAAAAAATAATGAAAAAAGTATTAGCAATCGCATTTATCGGAGGTTTATTGGCTGTTAGCTGTTCTAAAAAACCTGATCACACATTACAGGATAGCAACACCATGCTGCCAGAACCTGATGCTCCAACTGTAGCTGCAGATTCTACAGCTAAACCAGCCGCAACGCCAGCCGCTGCTCCTGCAACTTCCGCTCCTGAAGCTGCTAAAACAGATTCTACAGCGAAAAAATAATGAAAAAATTACTTTTGGCAGGAGTTACAGGATTTCTGATCCTTTCCTGTTCTAAAAAAGAAAATACGGCGGTAGAAAGTATACCATCTGAAACCACTGCGGCTTCAGAGCCTGCAAAATCAGATCTTTCCGGTGAACAGATTATCGGGACATTAGACTGTTCAGGATGCCATGCCGTAAATGAAAGAATGATAGGACCTTCTTATAAGGAGATCGCAGAAAAGTATTCTGATAAGGATATTGAACTTCTGGCTTCCAAGATTATAGAAGGCGGAAGCGGAGTTTGGGGAGGCGTTCCGATGGCTGCCCATCCACAGGTTTCTAAAGAAGATGCCAAAAAAATGGTAGCCTATATTTTAAGCCAGAAAAAATAAAATATGGCCGCTGAAAAATCCAGTCTGCACACAAGAAATCTGCATCGGGATCCTTATGATTTTGAGCAGCTTATTTCTTGTGTGCCGGAACTGAAGCATTATGTTTTTGTAAATACTTACCATACGGCAACTATCAATTTTAGCATTCCTAAAGCTGTAAAATTACTGAACAAAGCCTTACTGTTACATTTTTATAATATCAAAGACTGGGATATTCCGGAGACTAACCTATGTCCTCCTATTCCCGGGCGGGTAGATTACATTCATTATATTGCTGATCTGCTGGCAGAACAATATCCGGAAATTCCGACAGGAAGTTCAGTAAAAGGACTGGATATCGGAACAGGAGCTAATCTGATTTATCCTTTGCTGTCCTATAGGTCTTACGGATGGACAATGACCGGAACGGATATTAATAAGGATTCACTTAAAAATGCACAGCTTATTTTGGACCAGAATCCTGATTTATCATCTTTTATTCATGTGAAGCAACAACCCGATTCCAATCATATATTCAAAAATATTGTTGAGCCTGGTGAGCGGTTTATATTTTCGATGTGTAATCCTCCTTTTCATGATTCTGAAGAATCTGCGTTAAAAGGAAGCGTAAGAAAAAGAAAGGGCTTGGGACAGTCAAAATCCCGGAAGCCTCTGCTTAATTTTGGAGGACAACAGTCCGAATTATGGTGTGAAGGCGGTGAACTGGCCTTTATCTCAAAAATGATTGAGGAGAGTTCTTCTTATTCATCTCAGGTTTTATGGTTTACATGCCTGGTTTCAAAAGGCGATAACCTTTATAAATTAATGACGCTCATCAAAAAAGTGAAAGCCGCTGATTTTAAAATTATCGATATGGCACAGGGGCAAAAAGTCAGCAGAATATTGGCCTGGACATTTGTTCCGGAGAAGGACAGAGCGGGGTTTAAATGTCAATAGTCAATTGTTGTATGTAAAAATTCACAGCAAAGCAGATTCACCATTGCCCATTCACATTTTCAAAAGTCTCTCATCTCTCCGTCTATTATCTCTCATCTCAATAAAAATTCTCCTTCACCACCGTCATTTACTAAATTTCTGATAAAAGACATTGATGGTCAACTCAAAAATGCCTAAATTTGTACGCTTTTAGAAAAATAAGAAATGCAATTATCAGAACAAGAAATCATTAGGAGAGAAAAGCTGAACAAGCTTACTGAAATGGGAATTAATGCGTTCCCTGCGGATGAGTATACTATTACAGATACTACAGAATCTATAAAACAGGATTTTTCTGAAAATAAACAGGTGAAGATCGCTGGTAGATTAATGTCCCGCAGAATTCAGGGAAAGGCTTCTTTTGCAGAATTGCAGGATTCTAAAGGAAAGATTCAGGTTTACTTCAACAGAGACGAAATCTGTTCGGGAGAAGATAAGGAATTATATAACGAAGTGTACAAGCACCTTTTAGATATTGGTGATATCATCGGTATTGAAGGTACTTTGTTTACTACTCAGGTAGGAGAGAAGACGGTTTTAGTAAAGAACTTTACGCTTCTTACTAAGTCACTTCGTCCGCTTCCTCAGCCGAGAACTGATGATAACGGAGTAGTACACGATGGCTTTACAGATCCTGAACTAAGATACAGACAGCGTTATGTAGATTTAACGGTAAATCCTCAGGTGAAAGAAATTTTCGTGAAAAGAACAAAATTGTTCAATGCTATGAGAACATTCTTCAATGATGCAGGATATTTTGAAGTGGAAACACCTATTTTGCAGTCTATTCCAGGAGGAGCAGCTGCAAAACCGTTTATCACGCATCACAATGCTTTAGATATTCCATTATATTTAAGAATTGCTAACGAATTATATCTAAAAAGACTGATTGTTGGAGGATTTGATGGTGTTTATGAGTTCTCGAAAAACTTCAGAAATGAAGGAATGGACAGAACCCACAACCCTGAGTTTACTGCAATGGAAATCTATGTAGCTTATAAAGACTACAACTGGATGATGGATTTCACTGAGAAATTATTGGAGTTCTGTGCCATTCAGGTAAATGGAACTACTACAGCTACGTTTGGAGAGCATAATGTTGATTTCAAAGCTCCATATCCAAGAGTTTCCATGACGGAAGCGATCCTGAAATTTACAGGTTTCGATATTACAGGAAAAACAGAGCAGGAATTATATGATTTCGCGAAGTCTATCGGTATCGAAGTGAACGAAACAATGGGTAAAGGAAAATTAATTGATGAGATCTTCGGCGAAAAATGTGAAGGAAACTTCATCCAACCGACTTTCATTACAGATTACCCGGTTGAAATGTCTCCACTGACTAAGAAACACAGAAGCAAAGAAGGCTTAACGGAACGTTTTGAGTTGATGGTATGCGGAAAAGAAATTGCCAATGCCTATTCAGAGCTTAATGATCCAATTGATCAGAGAGAGCGTTTTGAGGCACAGATGGCTTTGTCAGAAAGAGGAGATGATGAAGCAATGTTCATTGATCAGGACTTCTTAAGAGCCCTTGAATACGGTATGCCGCCAACTTCAGGATTAGGAATAGGTATGGACAGATTGATCATGTTCCTTACCAATAACGCATCCATCCAGGAAGTATTGTTCTTCCCTCAGATGAGACCTGAAAAAACGGTTCCTCAGATTGAATTGGGTGAAGATGAAAAAGTAATTCTTGAAATCCTTAATTCTCAGGAAGAACCAATGGCTTTGACAGAAGTGAAAGACAGAAGCCAATTGTCAGGAAAGAAATGGGATAAAGCTTCCAAAACTTTAACGAAAAATAACCTGGTGAAAGTAGAAAAGATTGATGAAAATCTTTTGATGAAACTGGTTTAAAAATAACTTTAAAGAAGTATAAAACGGGCTGCCTCAAATTTGAAGCAGCCCGTTTTTATGTAGTAACGGCTACATATCGTTTCTGATATTCTGCATGATAATAATAAAAGGAAAATAACTTTAAGATGTTATCATACTCTTCAAAATTCATTGATTTTCTTTTTTCCATTTCCGAAGCTGTGCCCTGAAATTCTTAAATGGAGCTGCAGTGTTAATATGGATCCATTTCCAAATTGGCCATTTTGCAGGAGTGGTTGCCCATTTTCTCTGTTCCGGAAGAAATAAGGTTTCATGATCAAGATTTTCTATCCATTGGACAATCTCATCTACTTGTTTTCTCAGAAGATCTCTTTGCTGCTGCAGGCTGTAAGAACTGTATTTTTCGTAAAAAGATTCATATAACCCTTTTAAATTATTCCATTTGTATTCCGATGTGGGAGTTTTTACTTCAATACCTTTCTGCTCATCAGATTCCCATTGTAAAAGAAGACTAGTCCAGCCCAGCTGATAGGAAATATTTTGAGCAGGTGTTTTATCAACTCCCGGTTTCAGCAGATCTTTTTCTTCTTCTTTGATATCGTTGAATTCCTGATCATAAAGCAGGTAATTCTTTTTTATGGTATCAATCAGATCCGTCTTATTTTCGTATTGAATCATATTCTTATTTATTTTCTCTGTTTGCTGAATGAAGCCATCAGATAAAACAAAAACGGAAGAATAAACAGAGAACCCAGCATCAGAGCCCATCCTAAAGCTGAGATGGTTTTAGGAGGAGCTGTATGAGCCAGTAATGAAAGGTGCTGTCCGTTTCCTAATAAAATGATATCCGGATTGTGCTGATAGGTAGCGGCAACAAGGATCATCACCATCTGGAAACCTGCAAGAGCGCGTACCGGAAGCAGTTTTTGTGTATTCATAGCCCGAAGAATAAGCAATAAGGCAATGGTCGCAAAAGCAATCGCCATAATTCCCAAAGGCTTTGAAAATACCCACATCAAAAGAGGAATGTCTGAAAGATAGGCGGTTAAAAATACCAATGCCCCCGTGATGACCACAAAGATCATGGTCTGTTTGGATTTTCTGATCATCAGGAGCAGGTCTGCTTTATCCCGCGTCTCTCTTAATGAGAATATAGAAGCCAGATAAGCGCAAAGGGCTACAGTAAATAATCCCACAGAAACCCCGAACCAGTTCAGCCAGCTGAAAATATACAGATCCAGAAAACCAACGGCATCAGGATTGATAGAATGTGAAACGGTAGCTGCAGCAATCAGACCCAGAAAAAAGGGGGTCAGAAGGCTGGCATAATAAAAGATCTGGGTATATAAAACCTGCCAGTTGTCTTTCACCGCATCATAATGTCTGAATGTAAAAGCCGTTCCTCTTGCGATAATTCCTAAAAGCATTAGTACCAGAGGAATATGAAGGTAAGTAGACATCGTCGTATAAATTTCAGGAAAACCTACAAAAAGAATCACAATAGCGATGATCAGCCACATATGATTGGCTTCCCATACCGGAGCAATAGATTCATACATGATCTCTTCGGTTTTATGGCGAGCTTTTTTATGGGTAAAAAGTTCTACAATTCCGGCTCCGAAATCGGCTCCGCCTAAAATAATATAAAGACAGATAGAAAGCCAGAGAAAACCTATAACAATGTAGATCATGATTTTTTGTTTTTATCGTTAAACTGAGGATCGGTAGGATCATAAAGCTTCGGTACCATCTGGATTTGTCTTCTCAGCAGGAAAATAATAATCAGGGATAATGAAACGAAAATGGCAGTAAAGAAATAAAAAGAATACTGTATTCCCGGCATTGGAGTTACGGCATCTATTGTTCTCATCACTCCGTAAATAATCCATGGCTGGCGTCCTACTTCAGTAACTGTCCATCCTGCTTCTAAAGCAATATATCCAAAAGGAGTCGCAATCAGAAATGTTTTTAAAAGCCAGTTTTTGGTGAGCCATTCTTTCCTGAAAAAATGAGCATACAGGTAAACGGCTCCAATACATATCATGACCACCCCAAAGAAGATCATAATCTGAAAAGCATAATGGGTAACAGCAATTGGAGGCCATTCATCTCTTGGGAAATCATTCAGACCCTTCACCTCGGAGTTGAAGTCATTGCTTACCAGAAAACTCAAAACTTTAGGGATCTTTATAGCATATTTTATTTCACCTTTTTCTTCATCAGGAATACCTCCAATAACAAATGCCGCTCCTTTTTCAGTTTCAAAATGAGCTTCCATTGCAGCAAGTTTAATAGGTTGTCTTTCAGCAACAGATTTGGCGGCAACATCACCGCTTAAAGGGGCTCCGAACGCCCCTATTAATGCAAAACCGGCAGCTATTCTGAATGCTTTGGTATGAAATTCCACATTTTTCTTCTTCATAATCAGAAAAGCATGCACCCCGGCTACCGCAAATCCTGTAGCGCAAAATGCAGCAACAGTCATATGAAGTGCCTGCGGAAACCACGCATCATTGAACATTGCTTTGATTGGGTCAATATTCAGATACTGTCCGTTGATATAATCGAATCCGGAAGGAGAATTCATCCATGCATTGGCTGCAACCACCAGAATTCCGGAAGCCAAACCACTTAACCCTACAAGAAATCCGCAGAACCAGTGAAACCATTTGTTGAACTTCTCCCATCCATATAAAAAGAATCCTATCGCAATAGCTTCAATAAAAAATGCTGTTCCCTCTAAAGAAAACGGCATTCCGAATATAGGTCCGGCATGTTTCATAAATCCGGGCCAGAGAAGCCCCAGCTCAAAGGATAACATTGTTCCGGAAACGGCCCCAGTTGCAAACAGGATCGCAACACCTTTACTCCAGGCTTTAGTGAGCCCTTTATATACTTCATTATTGGTCTTAAGGTATTTCCAGTGAGCGAAAGCCATCAGAAAAGGCATGACCATTCCCACACAGGCGAAAATGATATGGAAACCTAGTGATATGGCCATCTGCGCACGGGCGGCAATAAAATCATCCATAATATCAACTTTTGAGTAAATAAATTTACGGATAAATTATTGATGATGAATATGATTTACAACAGCATGAATTTTAGAAATCGGTTTTAACTTTGGTGTTTTTTGAGAATAAAACTATATTTGCCAAAATTAAAAACACATAACCATGGAAAAAAGACTCATTCTGGCGGCAGCCTTATGCTTTTCATCTGTATTGTATTCTCAATTATCTTTAACGAAAGATGCCTCTTATGGAACGAATGGTACAATAGATTTTACCGTAAATAATAGTAACGACCTTGTATGGAACAGACATTACGTGACTTCTGACAATTATGTTGTAATCTGTCCATTAGATGCTGCTTCTAATGCCAATTTTATGACCTATGATGCCAATGGAACGCTGCTAAGTACGATAACATTGCCTGCACAGGGTGTTGCTTCTGTTTTATATGCTGATAGTAATACTGTATATCCGGTTGCTGATGGTAAATTATATAAGTATTCAATCAATGGAAGTGCTGATCCTTCATTTGGTAATGATGGAGAGTTGCTGATTGGTAGTAACTTTTCTGCGACCAACTATTCAACAGCATCTTATCTTTCTGATGGTAAAATCTTAGTGCGAAATCAGGATAGCTTTACAAGGTTTAACGCTAATGGAGCTGTTGATATCTCATATGGTAATAACGGAACCGTAAATATTACAGCAGCTTCACCATCTTCCTCTGTTCTTAATGAGGGAATCAACAGTACTTATTTTTTTGAAAACTCAGGAGGAAGGAGAAAAATTAATGTAAATACAGGAGCTCTGGATGTATCGTATGGAAACAATGGATATTCGGTATACTCCAACCAATCGGGATATGTTCCCTTTGATCCGGAAGCGGTGACTAATAATTTTGAAATTTTTACACTTCTTTTTAAGAATGGAAGCAGTTTTGATTACGCACTTTCCAAGACTAAAAATGACGGAAATATTGATAATGCTTTTGGAAACTCAGGAATTGTGAGTCTTCCTCAGACATTCAATAACAAAGTTCTTTATTATGGATTAACAATGGGAATGGATGACTACAATAACAATGTTTTTCTTCCTTTAACAGTAAGACAGCAGCAAGGAGATGATACTGATGCTAAAGTAGGATTTTCATGTTATGCAGCCGCAGGAAACCTTATTAAAATTAACGGATCTGATATTTTTGAATCTGATATCCCAGGAAATAGCAATAATATAAGCGTTGAAGTAAAAGGTAATTACTTATATCTGTTTACTCAGACTTCCGTAAGCCGATATATTATCAGCGGAGGAACATTAAATCTTAAAGAAAGGATTACAGACTATAACCAGATTCATTTTAACAATCCATTCAGTAGCGAGATTATTCTGAATTCAAAAGAAAAGATAAAACAAATAGAAATTTATGATGGAAATGGCCGTTTAATGTTGAAAGAAAAAGGACAGGATCGTATTAATACCACTCAACTGAACACAGGGATTTATCTGATTAAATTCATAACAGAATCCAATAAAATTATTTCCAGACAGGCAATAAAAAATTGATTCTTAAATGGTAATGATTTTTGTGAATTACTCTAAAAACACAAGCAGGCTCAGGTCTGCTTTTTTTATGCTGATAACAATACTTTTTTGACATTTTTTAACTTTCATACCTCGAAAAAAATCACGATATTTGTAGGTCTTTGCATTTGGCAGGATTTAATAATTTAATATGAGTCAGAAACAATATACAGCTAGTAGTATTCAGGCATTGGAAGGAATGGAGCACGTTCGTATGCGTCCTTCAATGTACATTGGTGATGTAGGGACAAGAGGTCTCCATCATTTGGTTTATGAAGTAGTAGATAACTCTATTGACGAAGCGTTGGCAGGATACTGTGATACGATCTTTGTTGCTATTAAAGAAAGAAACGGAATTGAAGTAAGCGATAACGGTAGAGGTATTCCTGTGGATTTCCACGAAAAAGAGCAGAAATCAGCTCTTGAAGTTGTAATGACAAAAATCGGGGCCGGAGGAAAGTTTGATAAAGATTCTTACAAGGTTTCAGGAGGTCTTCACGGAGTAGGGGTATCGTGTGTGAATGCACTTTCCAACGAAATGATCACTACCGTTTACAGAGACGGAAATGTTTATCAGCAGATATATTCCAAAGGAAAAGCACAAACCGAAGTTGAAGAAATAGGAAACAGTGACAAAAGAGGAACAAAACAGTTTTTCCAGCCTGATGATACTATTTTTACAGAATTAGTTTACAACTATGATACTTTAGCCAACCGTTTAAGAGAACTTTCTTACCTTAATAAAGGAATTACCATTACCCTTACCGATGAAAGAGAAACTTTGGAAGACGGTTCTTTCAGATCAGAGATTTTTCATTCTGAAGGTGGTTTAAAAGAGTTTGTAGCCTACATCGACGGAAACAGAGAGTCAATCATGGAGAATGTAATCTTCATGGAAGGCGAAAGAGATGATATTCCGGTAGAAGTAGCGATGCGTTACAACACTTCTTTCAATGAGAACCTGCATTCTTACGTGAACAATATCAACACTCATGAAGGAGGAACTCACCTGGCAGGTTTCAGACGTGCTTTGACGAGGACCCTTAAAAAATATGCTGATGATCTGGGAATTCCACAGAAAGAAAAAGTAGACATTACCGGAGATGACTTCCGTGAAGGTTTAACAGCAGTAGTTTCTGTAAAAGTAATGGAACCTCAGTTTGAGGGACAGACCAAAACTAAACTTGGAAACTCTGAAGTTTCAGGAGCGGTAGATAAGATTGTTGGAGAAATGTTGACCAACTTCCTTGAAGAAAATCCTAATGAAGCAAAATTAATCGTACAGAAGGTTGTTTTGGCTGCAAAAGCAAGACAGGCTGCGAAAAAAGCCCGTGAAATGGTTCAGAGAAAATCTCCGATGGGAGGTTCCGGACTTCCGGGAAAACTTTCTGACTGTTCATCCAAAGACCCGGCTGAATCTGAACTATTCTTAGTAGAGGGAGATTCCGCAGGTGGAACTGCAAAACAAGGAAGAGACCGACATTTTCAGGCGATCCTGCCTTTGAGAGGTAAGATCCTGAATGTAGAAAAATCTATGCTTCATAAAGTATATGATAACGAAGAAATCAAAAATATTTATACCGCGCTTGGCGTTTCTGTAGGAACAGAAGAAGACAGCAAAGCATTGAATATGGTTAAATTGAGATACCACAAAATTGTCATCATGACCGATGCCGATATCGATGGATCTCACATCTCTACCCTGATTCTTACGTTCTTCTTCAGATACATGAAAGAGCTTATTGAAAACGGATATATTTATATTGCCCAGCCGCCTTTATATCTATTGAAGAAAGGAAACAAGAAAATATATGCTTACAACGAAAAAGAGCGTGAAGAATTTACTTTGGAGATGTCTCCGGATGGAAAAGGAGTAGAAGTACAGCGTTACAAGGGGCTTGGAGAAATGAATCCTGAACAGCTTTGGGAAACAACCCTGAACCCTGAACACAGAATCTTAAAGCAGGTAACCATTGATAATGCAGTAGAAGCAGACAGTATTTTCTCTATGCTGATGGGGGATGAAGTTCCACCAAGAAGAGAATTTATTGAGAAAAATGCAAAATATGCTAAGATTGACGCGTAATCGTTGAAAAATATAAATTAAAAAGGCTTCAGAAATGAAGTCTTTTTTTTATAAATATTATTCCCGATTAAAATAAAAAAATTAACAGTTATTAAGAATTTACTATTTTTGCACAATTTTAATAACTATGATGAAATTTTTGATCTTGGGGGCATTATCCACAGCCTCAATATATTTCGCCCAGACCTATCCGGTTTCTGCAATCCCCGAAAATTTAAAGAAGAATGCCGATGTTGTCATCAGAAAGGATTTCACAACCATTCAGATCAATAAAATTGATGAAATACAGTATACCAACAATACTGTAACAACTGTTCTGAACAAAGAAGGAGATTCCAAAGCTACAGCATATATTCCCTATAAAAAAGGAGATAATATTTCCGAAGTAAAAGTTACAGTGTATGACGAGAGTGGAAAGAAAGTAAAAAGCTTTTCAAAATCTGATTTCGGAGATTTTGCAAATAACGGACAGGGAGTATTTTATTCAGACAGCAGAGTTTTAGTTTTGTCGTATACTCCGGCTCAATATCCGTATACGATTGATTTCTCTTATAAGACTGAATTAGAGAATACTATTTTTATTCCTGATTTTATGCCATTTTCTTCAACCAATACCTCTTTGGAAGAGAGCCAGTTTAAAATCATCAATAAATCAGGCATTGAGCTGAGAACTAAAACCTATCCGTCAAAATATGACTATACATCCGTTTCATATAATGATAATGGAAGTGAAAAGATTTACTCCTATAAAAATGTTCCGGCTATCGATAATGTGCCGATGTTGCCCCAGCCTGTGAAAATTTTACCCAAAGTAAGTTTTGCGCTTTCTAAATTCAATCTAGAGGGAAAACAGGGAACTTTAAATAACTGGACCGATTTCGGAACCTGGTATTATAATAATCTTGTTGAACCGGTTTCTATAGCTACTCCTGCCATTAAAGCTGAGGTTGAAGCTTTGAAGCTGACAGGTTCTACTGAGGAAAAAGTGAAGAAGCTTTTCCAGCATATGCAATCGAAAACCCGCTATATATTTGTAGGACTTGGGATTGGCGGATGGCTTCCGATGCTTCCTGATGAAGTTCAGAAGAAAGGTTATGGAGACTGTAAAGGCCTTACCAATTATATGAAAACCTTGCTGAATGAGGCAGGAATTCCTTCCAATTATTGTGTAATTAACTCTGGTTCGTCACAGATCTCCTTCGATCCTGATTTCCCTGCAATGGGAGGAAATCATGCTATTCTTATGGTTCCGACTGAAAAAGGAAATATCTGGCTTGAAAATACCTCCCAGCAGATTGCTTTCAACCATTTGAGTTATAGCACAACAGATAGAAATGTTCTGGCCGTAACAAAAAAAGGAATAGAACTCATCAATACTCCTTCCTATACAGCCGAGCAGAATACTGAAAAACAGAAAATTAAAATCAGTCTTAACGAAGATAATAGTATTAATGGTGAGGCTCAATTCGCTTACACCGGAAGTCAGTATGACTTTAACCTGTCCTACGCCTATCGGTCCCCGAAGGAGAAAATAGAAACCGTGAAAGACAGATTTGATGTCTTAAATTTTGAAAAAGTTGAGGTGAAAAATTTTGTCAATGATAAAGATAATGCCTCTATCAAGTTTGATTTAGATTTTAAAGCAGGAAATTATTCTAAAAATGTAGGAAGCGGATTGATTTTCAGAGCGGTACCTATTTTCAGCAATTACAACTACAAAGCCGATGAAAAAAGAGAGCTTCCGTTTGAAGTAGGACAGTCCTATGAAGATCAATATGAGATCAGCTTTGCTATTCCAAAAAACTATAAAGTAGATGAGATTCCTGATACTGTACAGATTAATTCTGAATTTGGAACTTATAAATTGAATATTGACAAAAGTGATAATGAAGTAAAAGTCACCAGACTTATTAAAATGAACAAAGGCTTATTCCCGAAGGAAAAGTATAATGAGTATATGAACTTTAGAAAGAAAATCGTCAACGGAGACAATTCAAAAATTTTAGTAACAAAAATATAAAACATACCCATGAAGAAAGTCTTATTATTGGCCTTTTGCTATTGCAATTTGGCATTAGTCAGCGCTCAGAAACGCCAATTCCTGGATCCTCCTAAATTTAACAATGAGGACCTGAGTAAAACAAAATCTGCTTTGGATGAGAATGCTCCGGCTGAAATTTTATACAGATCAGTTCATTATTATATTGACGGAACTAAAGGAGAATTCCACAAAAATGTGGTCTGTAGAGTGAAAATCTATGATAAAGATAAGGCCGAGGACTGGCTTAACCTTGAAATACCATTGTATCAAAACTCTAGTGCCAGAGAAACCCTGAATAAAATAAAAGCCTTTACCTATAACCTTGAAAATGGCAATCCCGTTTCTATCAAAGTGGATAAAAGCTCAAAGTATAAAAGTAAAGAAAGTAAATATACCACTGTCACAAAATTTGCATTTCCTAATGTGAAGAACGGTTCTATAATAGAATATCAGTATGAGGTTTTATCGCCTTTCTTGTATTCAATACCACAAACCTTGATAGAAAGCGATACTCCTTCACTATATACAGAATATGTCTTGGACAGCCCGGTCAATATTTCATATAATGTGAATTATACAGGATCTTTAATGCCAAAATACAGAATGGTTGAAGATAAACTGATGAATGGTATGGAGTATAAGACTTACAGATTAGGTTTTGAAAACTTAAAAGGGTTTAAAACGGAGAAGTTTGTGAAGAATGACAGGAATTACCGTACTAAAATAAGCGCAGAACTTCATTCTACCAATATCGGACAGTTGAAATTATACTCCTCATCCTGGGAAGAAATTAAAGAAAAGCTCTATAGTGACGATGATTTTGGTGGAGAATTAAAAAAGACAAGATTGGCAAAAGAAAATATGCCCGCTCATATTGCCGGATTAAAAACAGATGAAGAAAAAGCAAATGCGATTTTCGATTATGTAAAAAATACCTTTACCTGGAATAATGACAGAGGAATTTATACAGAGGAGGGATTGAAAAAATTAATAGAGACCAAAACAGGAAATGCAGCCGAAATCAATCTGTTCCTGGTGATGATGCTTAGGGAAGCAGGTATTAAAGCAGATCCGCTTCTTATTTCTACAGTAGATAACGGGTTGATTAACCTGGCATCTCCAAGTCTTATGAGTGTCAACTTTGTGCTGGCTGCAGTAAGCAATAAAGAAGGTTATAACCTGTATGATGCTACGTCAAAGCAGTCTTCAATGAATAATCTTCCTCCCAGAGACTGGAATGAGTACGGAATTTTGATGGCAAAAGATAAAGCACGGCAGATGCAGGTGTCAAATGCTACAGCGAGTCTCAATTATCTTATGGCTAATGCCAAGATTAATGATGATGGCAGTATTTCAGGAACTTATACTGATAAAGATACCGGAACTTATGGAATGTTTGCTAAGGAAAGTTATGATGAAAATGCTGAAAAATATAAAAAGCAGTACAAAGAAAATTTCTCAATAGATTTTACAGATATCAACTGTAAAGTTTTGGATAAGGGAGAATTTGAAAGCACGATGAAATTCACCTCTGAGAACCTGATAGACAAAATAGGAAAAAAAATGATCATCAATCCTATGCTTTTCCTGGGAAAAACTTCCAATGAATTTGATCAGACAGAAGCAAGAAAATATCCTATTGATTTAATATCTGCTTTTGCCAAAATAAAAAAAATCACTTTGGAAATTCCGGAAGGGTATACTATTGAAGAAATGCCTAAGAGCAAAAAGATTGTTACAGATGATAAAGAAATAGAGTATAGCTATACTGCCGATTTGAAAGGGAATAAGCTGGAGGTGACTTCAGTCATCAAAATTGCAAGCCCGGATTATCCTAAAGAATATTATCCTGCATTTAAACAAATCTGGAACACTGCTTCAAAAAGTGAAAATCAGGTGATCAGCCTGATTAAAAAATCTTAGTATTCAGATCTGAAATAAAAAAAATAGAGACTTTTTCAAAACCATTCATCTTTTTGAATGGTTTTTGCATTCCTATCGGAAATTGGAGTTATGAAAAAAAGTATTGCTGTTCTGGCTGTTTTGTCTTTGTTGGCCTTTTCTGCGTGTAAAAAAGAAGAAAAAGGAGAAATTCCGGCAGATAAAACAGAAAGCCTGAAACCTGTAAGTTTAAAAATTGATTCAGTGAGTGTATCTGATTCTGTAAAGATCAGTGATTCCCTATCAGTAGCGTTCTCTTCTAAGTTCCTTGTTTTCCCGGAACTGAAGGAGAAAACGCTTTTAGATAGTATTTATTTTGATCATAAAGGAATCAGAGATTTCTCTAAACAAGGACTGGAACTATATCTGAACAACGAAAAAAATAACTATTTCAATTCTGTGAAAAAAGAAAGTAAAGATGTGCTTTCGGATATTTCTTCTGCCCAAAACTGGTATTCCGAATCCCGGATGAACTTGGTTTCTAACATGAATGATTACATGCATATTAAATATGCCCAAAGTTCATATACAGGCGGAGCTCATGATAACTATGGTTTTTCAGAGAGGGTTTTTGACCTTAAAAAAAATAAAAGGCTTATGCTTAAAGAGATCACTTCTATGCCTAAAGCCAAGCTGGAAGCTATTCTGATGAAGAATGTCAATACAATCCCTAATGGAGCTACAGACGAAAAAGGAGAAGTTAAAAACTCTGAAATGCTATTAGTGGAAGCCATTCCTGTAACAGATAATTTCTATTTTGACCAGAAAAACCTGTATTTTCATTACAGCCCTTATGAAATTGCCGCTTTTGCAGCAGGAGATATCATCATTCCTGTTTCCTGGAACGAGCTGGTGGGTACCCTGAATTCTGAATTCAAAGAAAGAATGAAAATAAAATAAATAAAATGCTTCCCGATCAGGAAGCATTTTCTATTTTTGCGGTAATGGAAAAAGCAGCGTTTATCATCAACCCCTTTTCGGCTAAAAAAAATTATCAGCCGTTTCTTAATGAACTTAAAAAAAAGGTCGATAATCCCTTGTACTATGTCTCTGAGTCTATTCCGGGGACAGATGATTTCATCAGAACCCACTTTGATGAGGTGGATATATTTGTAGCGATCGGAGGGGACGGAACTATTTCTACCGTTGCCAAAAACCTGATCAATACAGAAAAGATTCTGGCTATTTTTCCAGCCGGATCAGGAAATGGCTTTTCCAATGAAACCCGGTTTAACAAAAATCTGGATGAACTTTTAGAAAAAATCAAAGCCGGAAAATCCAGAAAGATTGATACCTTTATGGTCAATGAAAGGCTTTCAATCAATGTTTCAGGAACAGGTTTTGACGGTAAAGTAGTCAAAGAGTTTGAAAAAACAAGCCGCGGTTTTAAAAATTACATTAAAGTTTCCCTTAAAACTTTCTTTAACTATAAACCAATCAAGGTTAAGTTTTTTGATGAAGAATACCAGAAATATAACGGAAAATACCTGATGCTGAATATTGCCAACACCCGCCAGTTCGGAAACAATGCCTATATTGCCCCGAATGCAAGTAAAAGTGACGGACTTGTTGATATGGTTTTGGTGAAAAAATTTCCGCTTACTTATTCCGCTCTTTTTGCCTTCAGAATGTTTACTAAACGACTGAAAGATGATGAATATGTAACCTATCTTCCCGTTTCTGAAATATCATTTAAGGTAAATACCAAAAACTGGCATCTCGATGGAGAATTCAACAAAATAAAATCCCCTGTCCATGTAAAAGTGCTGCCTGCCAGCCTGAATATCCTGGTTTAATCCTTTGCTTAAAAAATAGTGATAAATTAAGATCCCATCAAATTTCCAGCTTTTTCTCAATCTCAGCCGGATGCTTCAGGCAGTATTGCAGCTGTTTTTTATCCAGTTGTTTCTCCCAGTTGGCAACCACTACGGTAGCAACAGAATTTCCGATGACATTGGTCAGGGCTCTGCATTCGCTCATAAACTTATCAATTCCCAGAATCAGGGTCATTCCCGCAATCGGGATTTCAGGAACAACAGCAAGGGTAGCTGCTAAAGTAACAAATCCCGCTCCTGTAACACCTGCAGCTCCTTTCGAACTCAACATGGCTACCAGAAGTAGCATCAGCTGTTTTTCAATCGGAAGATCAATATTCAGAGCCTGTGCGATGAATAAAGATGCAAGTGTCATATAAATATTGGTCCCATCCAGATTAAAAGAATAACCGGTTGGAACTACCAGTCCTACAATGGCTCTGGAACAGCCTGCTTTCTCAAGCTTTTCCATAATACCCGGAAGTGCGGATTCAGAAGAGCTGGTTCCTAAAACAAGAAGAAGCTCCTCTTTCAGATAGAACATTAGTTTGAAAATATTGAATCCGTTATACCATGCAACGGCTCCTAAGACCAAAACAACAAACAGAAAAGAAGTAATATAAAATGTAGCGACCAGGAATATCAGATTCAAAACAGAATGAAGGCCGTATTTTCCAATCGTAAATGCCATGGCACCGAAAGCCCCGATGGGAGCCAGTTTCATCAGCATATGAACGATCTTAAAGACCGGTGTTGAAAGATCCTGAAGAAAATCTGTCACTTTCTGGCTTTTTTCCTTTGTTAAAACAAGTGCTACTCCCATTAATATAGCTACTAAAAGTACCTGAAGAATATTTTCACCTACCAGAGGACTGAAAAGCGTTTCAGGAATAATATTCATAATGAATCCTGTAAAAGTAGATTCATGAGCTTTCTGTTGATATTGAGAAACATCTCCTGAAAGAGAAGAAGGATCGATATTTAATCCGTGTCCCGGCTGAAGAAGGTTTCCTACAATCAATCCGATAATCAAGGCTAGAGTGGAAAATGTAAAGAAATAAATCATGGCCTTTACGGCAATCCTTCCAACTTTTTTAAGGTCAGTCATATGAGCAATTCCCAGGGTAAGGGTTATGAAAATCACCGGTGCGATAATCATTTTGACAAGTTTAATGAATCCGTCGCCCAGAGGTTTCATTTTTTCACCCAGTTCAGGATAATAATTTCCTAGAAGAATACCCGCTGCGATAGCGATAATCACCTGGAAGTAAAGCTGTTGATGGAATTTTTTCGCTTTCAAAGATTGGCTTGTTTTCAAAGCACGAAAATTAAGAATTTTTATCTTAAAACATGACGAAAGTCATTAATAATTGCAGGTCTTAGCCTAAACCAACAAATAAAAATACAGGATAATGGTTAACCAGAAAGATTTTTATGCCTTTAACGGATGATTTCAGTCTTGAATTTTGTATACTTTTTTTGACTACGTAGAATCTTCGATTTTCAAGAAAAAGTATAATGGGAAGAAACAATAATTTTTAAATTTCTGCTAACTCTTTTTTGTCTGTCCCCAGATCGCGGAAACTTTAATCTTTCAAATAAAATGTGAACAAAAAATATCCCGGATCATACTACCCGGGATATTTTTATAAAATTATATTCAGATACTGGTTATTCAACAGCAACAGAGTCATCACCACGGCCATCTGCCACAGCATGAATATTTCCGTTGTCATCAAGGACAATCATTTCTGTTTTTCCGATTTGCTTTACCTTTTCAATCACATAGTTCTTACTTTGCAGTTCAGCAATGGTACTTTCGGGGAAATTATTTTCCACTTTTATCGTTTCCGGAAGCCATTGATGATGAAATTTAGGAGCATTGACAGAGATATTGGCATTGAGTTTAAAATCAACGACGTTGACAATTGATTGGTACACAGAGGTAGGGATTGTTGTTCCTCCCGGAGTTCCTACAACCATATAAGGTTTCCCGTTTTTCAGAAGAATGGTTGGAGTCATGGAAGAAAGCATCCTTTTATTGGGTTGAATTGAATTAGCTTCTCCGCCTACTGCTCCGAACATATTCGGTACGCCGGGTTTGATGGAGAAATCGTCCATTTCATTATTTAAGAAAAATCCTGCTCCCGAAACTACGACTTTGCTTCCGTAATAACCGTTAAGTGTTGTGGTTACAGAAGCTGCATTTCCGTCTTTATCCAGAACAGAAATATGGGTAGTCTGGGTAGATTCTTTCGGCTGAGGAATAATTTTTCCAACTTCAGAACTCGGAGTTGCTTTGTTGAAACTGAAACTTTTCCATCGGCTTTTTAAATAATTATCAGAGATCAGATAGGCAGTCTTATCCTGGATAAAGTCTGGATCACCCATGTATTCTGCGCGGTCTGCAAAAGCTCTTCTTTCTGCTTCAGTCATGATCTGAACTGCTTTTGTAGAGTTCTGCTGGTATTTTTCAAGGTTTTCAAAGCTGGCCATTCTGAGCATTTGAGCGAGAAGAACACCCCCGCTTGAAGGCAAAGGCATGGAAACCACATTATTGCCTTTATAATCAAATTCTAAAGCTTTTCTTTCTGCAACTTTATAGTTTTTAAGATCTTCCAGCGTAATAATTCCGTTGCCTCTTTTCATTTCAGCAACCAGAAGTTCAGCGGTTTTTCCTTCATAGAAACCTTTAGCTCCCTGCTTCTGGATTAGTTTCAAGGTTTCGGCAAGTTCTTTCTGAATCAGAAGATCGCCTGCTTTCCATGGATTGTCTTTTATAAAAACGATGGAAGATGTATTGTGTTTTTTGAAATATTCCCTGTTGTTATTGAGCATATCGGCTTCCTGCTCCGTGATGGCAAACCCCTGTTCCGCCAGATCAATGGCTGGCTGGATGATCTTTTCCATGGGCAGTTTGCAATGTTTTAAAGTAGCGAAAAAGCCGGCAACGCTTCCCGGAATGCCTACTGCCAGTCTTCCGTTTTGAGAAAGATCCGTATCTGCTTTTCCTTTTTTATCGATGTACATGTCTCTGGAAGCCTTTTTTGGGGCAGTTTCCCTATAATCCAAAGTAAATTTCTCCCCATTGTTTTTCACCCCGACTAAAAATCCGCCTCCGCCGATATTTCCGGCCTGGGGATATACAACGGCTAAAGCGTATTGTGCAGCTACAACAGCATCATAGGCATTTCCACCCATTTTAAGAACTTTTGCGCCTGCTTCACTGGCTAGAGGATGGGCAGATACTACAACACCTTTGTTCTTTACTTTTACCTCTTTTACAATGCTGATATCAGTGAACTGGGCCCAGTACAATTGACCGGCCAGCAATACCGCAGCAATAAAAAACTTCTTCATAGGATTTTCTTTATAACAAAAGTAGATATTTTTTCAATGTAAAGAGCGGCCTTTTAAACCTATGAGGTATTCCGGATTGACAGGTGTGGTAAACAAAAGAGATGTGAAACCTGATCTTATTGATGATTTTTTACTGAAAGTTAATTATGAGTGGTTTCCCGGAAATCTGAATTCTTATGATGATTTTTTTCAATAGCTGTTATAGAGCCCGTTTTTAAAGTCACCTTTTTTATTATGATAAGCATGATTTTTTTACTTTTGTACAATTCTAAAAAAATCTGAAAAATGGAATCCTATACGGAAAGAATACTGATCACGGGAGCCTTGGGACAAATAGGCACCGAACTTACCAACAGACTTGTTGAAATTCACGGAGCAGACAATGTGGTTGCTTCAGGACTGGACAGATGGCAGGAAGGAATTACTTCTGCGGCTCATTACGAGAGAATGGATGTTACCAATACCCAGTTAGTAAGACAGGTTATTAAAGATTATGATATCACAACAGTGTATCACCTGGCTTCGCTTTTATCCGGGACCTCTGAAAAGCAGCCTATTTTTGCATGGAAACTAAATCTGGAACCTCTTCTTCACTTTTGTGAAATGGCGAAAGAAGGACTTATTAAAAAGATCTTCTGGCCAAGTTCAATCGCTGTGTTCGGAAAAGGAATTCCAAAGCATGATGTAGGGCAGGATGTTGTTCTTAATCCGACTACCGTGTACGGAATCTCTAAAATGGCAGGAGAGAAGTGGTGCGAATACTATTTCGATAAGCATGGAGTAGATGTAAGAAGTATCAGGTATCCGGGATTGATTTCATGGAAAACTCCTGCTGGGGGAGGAACCACGGATTATGCTGTGGAGATTTTTTACAAAGCCATAGAAGATGGAAATTATACAAGTTTCATTTCTGAGAATACAGGAATGCCAATGTTGTATATGGATGATGCCATCAATGCAACCCTGAAATTAATGGAAGCCCCGAAAGAAAGTTTAACCGTTCGTTCATCATACAACCTGGGAGGAATGTCATTTACTCCGAAAGAACTGGCGGAGGAAATCCAAAAAGAAATACCGGAATTTACGATCGATTACAACCCGGATTTCAGACAGGCAATTGCAGATTCATGGCCGGCTTCCATCGATGATTCTGTGGCTAAAAAAGACTGGGGATTAACCTACGATTTCGGAATTTCTGAGATGACGAAGGACATGATTAAAAATCTTAAAGTAAAATTAGCTAAGAATTAATTGCTTAAAGTTAAAGTTTAATTAAAAACTTATTTAACATCTGATTTTTAATTAATTATAAAATCTATCTAAAATTTAATTAATATGATATTGTTAACTTTTAACATCCTGAATATTGAAGCTTCTGTGAAAAAAGAGGCTCAGATCTCCGATGAAGAAAGATTGAAAATTACAGAAGACAATACCAAAGCACTGTTAAGAATTTTAGATATTCATGACGTAAAAGCAAGTTTTTTTATAGAGATTTCTATTGCAGAAAAACTTAAAAATCTAATCAAAGCAATTTCATCCCAAGGGCATGAAATTGCTTTTTATAACAAGGGCTCCAATCTTCAGGAAATTGAAGAGGTGAAAAAAAGTATTCAGGAACTTCTGGAAAAACAGATCCGGGGAATCCGGCAGAAAGATCATAAAGAATCTCAGGAGAATCTGAAATCTCTGGAATTTAATTATATTTCCAATATCGACAATGCGGATATTCTTTTTCCGTTCAAAAGACTGGAAAGGGATACCGAGATCACGGAAGAAGACGGACTGAGCGTCGTTCCGGAAAGTATCTCTCCTTACAGCCAGCTGCCGTATAATGATTTTGTGTTTCAAATCCTGCCAATGAAGTATTATCAGAACATGGTATTTGAAACCCTGAAGAAGGATGATTTTGTTCTGATCTATCTTAATTCCTGGCAGTTTACCGATTTTAATAAATATCGGTTTGATATCCCGTTTTACAGGAGCTTGTTTTCGGGCAAAAAAATGGAGGACAAACTAGATGCCCTCCTTACCTGGATCAACGAGAAAGAGCTGGCTACTTCCCGGATGAAAGATTATATATTTTAGTAATACAATCAGTAATTATAAAGATAGCTCAGAAAGAGCTGGAGATTATTTCGGCTAATTCCAAGGCACAGCTTTACTGCTTGTTGTATTTTGATGTAAAAAATGATTATTATAAATTATTTTAAATGATTTTTTTTATCACTTGGTGGTTTTTAATTCATGTTTGCTTTCAGAGCTCAGAAGCTGTACATAATTGAATTTAAGGCTTTTTATATCTGTTTTTTGAAATTAATAAGGGGTCCTGAAGTAAGTAGGAGAGCAAGAGATAAAAAGCTATCTAATTACTCTGTTTAGCCCCCCTCTTTTTTTAAAAAACCTTACATCAGTATCCTGCTAGCTCAGCTCAAAAAGTGTAATTTCCGGCAAAACACCTACTCTTCCCGGATAGCCAAGGACTCCGAATCCTCTGTTAACGTAAAGCATTTTTCCTTCACTTTCATATAAATCTGCCCATTTGGGGTAACGGTATTGTACCGGAGACCATTTTACATTTTTCAGATCAAGTCCGAACTGCATTCCGTGGGTGTGTCCGGAAAGAGTTAAATAAATGTTTCCGGGGTGTTTTTTCACGACGTAATCAAAATGGGTAGGATCATGGCTCATAAGGATCTTCGGAGCGGATTCCGGAACTCCTTTTAAGGCCTCGTCAATTTTTCCGAATTGAGGGAAAGGTTTTAATCCCCAGTTTTCAACCCCGAGGATGTATAGTTTTTCACCATTTCTTTCAATGATTCTGTTTTCGTTTCTCAGCATATCAAATCCAGCCTGTTTTTCATAATCGATAAGAGTATCGAGATTTTTCTTTTTAGCATCCAGAGAGGTCCAGGTTACATAATCACCATAATCATGATTTCCTAATACGGCCAACTTTCCGTCTTTGGCTTTGATTTTTGAAAATAACGGAATGAAAGGTTTGAACTCATCGGCTACATTATTGACCATATCTCCGGTAAAAAGAACAAGATCAGGTTTCTGTTCATTGATCAGGTCTACAGCATGTTGCAGTTTGCTTGGATCTGGAAAGCTTCCGCTGTGAACGTCAGAGATCTGAATGACTTTGTATCCTTTGAAACTTTTGCCCAATCCCGGGATTTTCACTTTGATTTTTCTTACCTTATGTCTGTATTTCCCGAAAGTAATTCCATCAATAAAAAGTGCTGAAAGTACACCTCCGAGACCTAGTCCTACCAGGCTCAGGAATTTTCTTCTCTCAGGGAAAAAGTTTTCTTTAGGCTGTGTTAGGCCTACTAAATAGCTTCCGGTTCTGAAAATATCATCAATCAGCAAAAACAGGACAATGAAAATTTTCGGAAGAATAAAGATCAGGAATAGAGAGATGGCGATCTGGGCTCTCAGGGAAGTTCTGTCTGCCTTTTGGAAATGAGAAATTTCGTAGGCGAAAAATCCGTAAACAGCTAAAGACACGACCCAATATCCGAGCCGTACCCAGAAATTATCGGTTAAGGTTCTTATTGCCTGATAAATATAAACTTCCAAAATAAAGAAGATACCGGCAACAATTAAAAAATTTTTCATGATCAGATCTAAAAAAAGCACAAAAGAAGACTTCCTTTTGTGCTTTTATATTTTTTAATTAAAATTAGTATTAAGGAAATCTGTAAACGATAGCATTGATGTTCATTCCGGCGCCTACCGAAGTCATCACAATGTTACCATTATCTTTAAACGATTGACCCTCCATTTTTCCTTTAATTATTAAATCATACATGGTGGGAATTGTTGCAACTGACGTATTTCCAAGGTCTTGGATTGTCATAGGAGAGATTGAATGGTCGTAATCTTTGATGTCATAAAGCTTGTGAAGCCTTTCAATCATGGCGTAATCCATTTTGGCATTAGCCTGGTGGATCAGGATTTTATCGATGTCTTCAATAGAAAGTCCGGCTTCATCAATGGTTTCTTTGATGGCTACAGGAACATTTTTAAGAGCATATTCATAAATTTTTCTTCCCTGCATTCTTACGAAAATGCGGTTCTGATCAGCGTCTTTGTTGATAGATGGTCCGTTGGCCAGGTAATTCAGTTCAATACCATTATCACAGATTGTGTTGTGAGAAATGATTCCTACATTTTCGTCATCAGTAGCTTTTACTACTACAGCACCTGCACCGTCTGCAAAGATCATTCTGTTTCTGTCGTACGGATCAGTTACTCTGCTTAATGTTTCACCTCCAATGACAAGGATAGTTTTTGCTGTTTTAGCTTTGATTAAATTATCTGCCAAAATCATTGCTTCCACCCATCCCGGGCATCCGAAAAGCATATCATAGGTAACGCATTTTCTGTTTTTGATGCCTAGCTTGTTCTTCACTCTTGCTGCCATTGTCGGCATAAAATCTGCATAGCCGTTTTGAGTTACTTCCCCAAAATTACTTGCATAAATGATATAATCGAGTTCTTCACCATCTATTTTTGCGTTTTCAATAGCGAGTTTAGCAGCTTCATAACCGATTTGTGAGTTGGAAAGATCGTCCTCAATAAATCTTCTGTTTTCTATTTCTGTGATTTCTACAAACTTGGCAATAGTTTCTTCCGCAGGCTTTTCAATCTTCACCCCGTCTTCCGTATAGAACTCAGAATCCATGAAATAGTCTCTACCAATAACTCTGTTAGGAATATAGGATCCGGAACCAATAATGATCGTATTCGGCATTCGTTTATATGATTTTTTTAAAGATGCAAAGTTAATAATTAATATTAATAACGGAGAATTAAAAATATTATTAAATTTGCAAAAATTGTACTTTACAATCTATGAAAAACAATCCGTCCTTAAAAGGCTTACTTATTGCAGCTGTGGCGTTTATCGTTGCCTTTGGGATCTACTTCCTTTTTTTAGCTAAGAAGAATTATTATGTCGTAGATAATCCTACCCCCAATACGTATTATTTTAAAATCAATAACGGTTCCGAAGGTATTATCTCTGCCGGGCAGTCTGTGCATGTTGATCTGAATAAAGGAAAAAACTCTATCAAAGTTTTTGACCAGAATAAAAAAATGCTCTATGATTCCGCATTTGAAGTGAATAAAATTCGTGGTCTGCTTAATATTGCGCACCAGGATTATTACGTCAATGATCAGTATTACGGATATAACCTTAAAAAGGATTCACTGCTTATGCAGTTGGGCAAGACAACCATTGATGGTAAAGAGTATTTCGGAGGAGCTAAGCATTTTAACAGGCTGTTTACGGATGATTTTTATTACAATGTGGACGAAGATTATGATAAACTGATCAAAAATATCCAGAAAGTGGAATCCAGATCGAAAATCTTCAGAAAACAGGATTACCTTAATTATTATAAAGAATATTACAAGTTTTAAGTTTTGACAAAAGATATTACCAAAGTTACTCCCTATAATTCCGAGGCTACAAAGAAGAGCCAGGTAGAGGATATGTTCGACAATATTGCACCGAAGTATGACCTTCTGAATCATGTTTTATCTATGAAAATTGATGTTTTGTGGAGAAATACATTGGTGAAAATGATGAAAAATGACAGTCCCCAGGAAGTGCTGGATGTGGCTACAGGAACGGGAGATCTGGCGATCACCATCGAAAAAGGAACCGGTGCAAAAGTAATTGGTTTGGATTTATCACAACAAATGCTAAATGTTGGCGTTATTAAAATAAAAAAACTTAAATTAGACGGCAAAATTTCCATGCAAAAAGGAGATGCGGAAAATTTACCTTTCGAGGACAATAGATTCGATGCTGTTTCCGTTGCATTTGGAGTGAGGAATTTTGAAAACCTTACCAAAGGTTTGGCAGAATTAAGAAGAGTAGTTAAAGATAACAAGAGTGTTTATATACTGGAGTTTTCAAAGGTTGAGGGGTTCTTAGGACCATTTTATATGTTTTATTTCAAAAATATATTACCTGCCATTGGCAGATTGGTTTCCAAAGATAATAGGGCATATACATACCTTCCGGATTCTGTAAATGCTTTTCCTTTCGGGGAGAAGATGAAACAAATTCTTTTAGATACAGGATTTAAGAAAGTAGAATATAAAAAACTAAGTTTAGGTATAGCCACAATTTATAAAGCAACAAAGTAACCTATGAATAAATTTTTATTAAGAGCACTGGTTTTAGCCTCAGTAAATATCGCTGTTTTCGCAGATGCGCAATTCAGAACCCGAAACAGAATGGATAAGTTGGAAGACTTTGACGAACAGAAATTCAGTTGGGGTTTTTACTTGAATGGCAACAGACTGGACTACCGTATCGTTCTTCACCCAAGATATGGTATGAATGGAAATCAGAATCTTGTTACATCTAAAGAAAGTTACAGTTTCGGTGCGGGTCTTATCGCCAAATGGAGACTGAACGATTATTTGGATTTAAGATTAGAACCAGGCTTACAATTTGCTCAGAGGCAGTTGATCTTTGAAACGCAGTCTAATGACCAGTATGCAGCTGGAACTTTAACAAACCCTGCGTTTATGCCTTTTCCTTTAACGGATAAAGACAAAACAAGAGAGATTAAATCTACTTTGGTAGACGTTCCTGTACTATTGGAGCTTCACGGTCAGAGATGGTATAACTCAAGACCTTATATCGCTGCGGGGGTTAACTATATTGTAAACCTTCAGTCTAACTCTACTTCGGAAGATGACAATATGCAGCAGGTATTCAGATCAACCACGCATAACTTTGCATGGTCTGCTGAAATGGGAATTCAGTTCTATTTTAATAAATTTAAACTGACTCCTGCCGTGAGAGGAACATTCTTTATGAATAACGAGAAAGTGGCAGATAATGCCAATACACCTCCATACTGGGCTACTGCAATGTCTACTCTTCAGACAAGAGCAATAATGTTCGTGTTGAAGTTTGAGTAAAAAATACTTTATAAAAAATATATAAGGAGATGCTTCTGCATCTCCTTTTTTGTGAACAGATCAAAATATTGGGACATTTATTTTTGTTACTGTTAATATTTTGTTATTTTTGCTATTAGTTAGAATATACAAAACCTGAAATGCTTCAAGATTTAGAAAACAATTTTTCAGAATTAGAAAAAAAGATTTTGAATTTACAAAAGAATTATAAAAATCTTGCTGAAAAATTATCAGAATTAAATACTGAGCATGAAGAACTGAAAAAGAGATACGACGAGGAGAGGAGGAAAAATCAGGTATTAGCAGAAGAACAAAAAAATATAAAACTTTATTCAGCAATATCAGGAAATCCGGAACATAACAGGCTGATGAAAAATCATATCAACAGACTGGTGAAGGAAATAGATTTCTGTATTGCACAGCTTCAAAACAGTGGATTATAATGGAGGTAAGAAGAATAACCGTAAACATTGCAGGAAGAGTGTATCCGCTGAACGTACCGGCCGCAGAGGAAGAAACCTTGCGTAAGGTAGGGAAGCAGATTGAAAATATGATTAAAGATTTTGAACAGAATTTCGATGTAAGAGATAAACAGGATGCTCTGGCTATGTGCGCCCTTAAATTAGGAACCAATGCCGAAGTGGTATCTCTTAACTACGATAAAAATATAAATTCTACCAATGAAAGATTAATAAAGATTAATCAGTCGTTGGATGAAATCGGGAAATAGATTTTTTTTCCTGGAAAAGACTGCCTACAATAATTCTAACACATTAAAGGTAAACTCAACGCTAAACAATTACCGAACAAATGTCCGCTGAATGGCGTGCCGGTTCGTCCGGATTACAGACAGCAGAAATCAGTTCAAATCGTGTTGATTAGGAGTTTACTCTCAATCTCTGGATTATTGTGGGCTTTTTTTATTTAGATATGAAGACAATTAAAACTCAATATATATTATGACAGCAGCCATTATAGCCGGCGTTATTTGCTTAGTTATCGGGGCAGTACTAGGGATGTTTTTCTCTAGAAGCTCACTGAATACTAAGGCAAAATTTATTATAGATGATGCAAAGAAAAATGCCGAAAACCTTATAGAAAAAGCAAACGTTCAAGCTGAATCCATAAAGAAAGAAAAGAATCTTCAGGCCAAAGAAAAATTCTTGGAACTGAAATCACAGCATGATGCAGACATCCAGTCCCGCGAAAAGAAAATGCAGGAAGTAGAAAAAAGGACTAAAGACAAAGAGCACAAGCTGAATGACGAATTAAGCAAGACAGGAAAACTTGAAAAAGACCTTGACAAGCAGATCGCAGATTATGCTAAGAAAAATGAAATCTTAGACAGAAAACAGCAGGAACTGGATATAGCAACCGCTAAAAAAGTGGAAATCCTTGAAAAAATATCCAATTACACCGCAGAAGAAGCTAAAGCAGAATTGGTAGAAACCATGAAAGCTGAGGCTAAAACAAGAGCTCAGGCACACGTTCAGGGAATCATGGAGGAAGCTCAGATGAACGCCAAGAACGAAGCCAGAAAAATTGTTATCCAGACGATTCAGAGAATCGGAACCGAGCAGGCTATCGAAAATTCAGTATCTGTTTTCAACATTGAATCTGATGAAGTAAAAGGTAGAATTATCGGTAGAGAAGGTAGAAATATCCGAGCTTTAGAAGCAGTAACAGGTGTAGAAATTATTGTTGATGATACCCCTGAAGCCATCCTTCTTTCATGTTTCGATCCGGTAAGAAGAGAGATTGCAAGATTATCCCTTCACAGACTGGTAACGGATGGAAGAATCCACCCGGCAAGAATTGAAGAAGTGGTGGAAAAAACAAGAAAACAAATCGAGGAAGAAATTATTGAAGTAGGAAAAAGAACCATTATTGATTTGGGAATCCATGGATTACATCCTGAATTGATCAAGATTGTAGGTAGAATGAAATACCGTTCTTCTTACGGACAAAACTTACTTCAGCACTCAAGAGAAGTAGCGAATATTGCTGCAACTATGGCTGCGGAACTAGGACTAAACGTAAAATTAGCCAAAAGAGCAGGTCTTTTACATGATATTGGTAAAGTTCCTGAGCAGGAATCTGAATTACCGCATGCTTTATTAGGAATGCAGTGGGCTGAGAAATACGGAGAAAATCCAGAGGTTGTCAACGCAATCGGAGCTCACCACGATGAAATTGAAATGAAATCTCTGTTATCACCAATCATCCAGGTAGCTGATGCGATTTCAGGAGCAAGACCGGGAGCAAGAAGACAGGTATTGGAATCTTATATCCAGAGACTGAAAGACCTTGAGTCTGCAGCATTAAGCTTTGACGGTGTATCCAGCGCTTATGCAATCCAGGCAGGTAGAGAACTGAGAGTAATGGTAGAAAGCGGAAAAGTGAACGATGAAGTAGCTTCTCAGTTATCTTACGATATCTCAGAAAAGATCCAGAACGAACTTACTTACCCTGGACAGGTGAAAGTAACCGTAATCAGAGAAACAAGAGCTGTGAATATTGCAAGATAATAACAGATCAAGATATTTTATAAAAACCTTTCAAGAAATTGAAAGGTTTTTTATTTTTATCAAAACTTAAAAATGCAAGAACTGTCTTTGTCTTCAAAACTGAAATACATTTTTTCTATTCCCGTCATTATTTCTGCTTTGGGATATTTCGTAGATATTTATGACCTGCTGCTATTCGGGATTGTGAGAATTCCCAGTTTAAAAGCACTGGGTCTTAATCCGGATACCGATGGAACTTTTATCCTGAACTGTCAAATGGTAGGGCTTCTTATCGGAGGGGTTTTCTGGGGAATTTTTGGAGATAAAAAAGGAAGGCTTTCTGTGCTTTTTGGTTCTATTTTGGTCTATTCCCTGGCGAATATAGCCTGTGGATTTCTACCTTACTTTCCTAAAGAGCATTTGGTGTATCAATATGCCGGGTTAAGGTTTATTGCGGGTATCGGACTGGCTGGAGAGCTGGGAGCGGGAATTACCCTTGTTTCTGAAAGCCTGCCGAAGAATCTCAGAGCAATTGGTACCTCAGTTGTGGCTGGTTTTGGTCTCATGGGGGCAGTAGTGGCTCAATTGACTGTAGAACTGGCCGGAGGGTGGAATATTTCCTACATTATCGGTGGTATCATGGGAATTTTGCTGCTGCTGTTAAGGATCAGTGTTTCAGAATCAGGAATTTATAAGAATATTGAACATAAAAATGTCTCGAAAGGAAATTTTCTTTCTTTTTTTACCCATAAAGACCGTCTGATCAGGTACCTGAAATGCATAGCAATAGGGTTGCCTACCTGGTACTGTATAGGTATTCTTGCTGTTTTAGCCAATCAGTTTGCTCCTGAGTTCGGAATAAAAGATATTAGCCCCGGAAAAGCAATTATGTGGGCTTATGTTGGGATTTCTGTTGGCGATCTGATGAGCGGCTTTATCTCTCATGCCTTGAAATCACGTAAAATGGCCATATTTTATATGCTGCTTTTCACGGTGGTTGGAGTAGGGATCATGCTGTTTGGAAATACTGAGACAGAAACCAAATATTATATCTTCTGCGTATGGCTGGGATTAGGAACCGGGTATTGGGCGATGTTCGTTACTCTGGCGGCAGAACAGTTCGGAACCAATATCAGAAATACAGCAACCACAACCGTGCCTAATATGGTAAGAGGCTTGGTGCCGGTAATGATTCTGGCCTTTGATCTTTTAAAGAATAATTTTACGGTAATAATAAGTGCGGCTATAGTAGGAGTTGTTGTTTTTGGACTTGCATTTTATTCTTCATTGACAATTTCTGAGACACATAATAAAAATCTAGAATTTATAGAATAATTTATTCAGTTTAAAAGCTATATTTTTAAAATTTGTTATAATTTTTTATAATTTGTGTAGTAAATTAAACATATGGTTATTGTGAATGCTTATTATTGGTTTAATCAATGCGAATTTTATTGTTTTGTGTTTATGATTATTTAGTTTTGAAATGTAATAAAAAACAAATATTAATCTTAAAGCAAAATTATTATGAAAAATGCGAAGAAACTAAAAGCAGCAGATTTGAAAAACATTAAAGGAGGAGCAAGTGGAACTCCAGATTTATCTAAGTGTTATTGCGTTTGTGGAGGAGTTGTAGGTGGTCCGGAATATTGTGCTGACTATGTGAGTTGCCCACTAGACTTCTAATCATTATTCTCATGTAGCGATTGAAAGCTATCCAGATGGAATAGTATTATCAAATTTTATTTGCAAATAGCCTTTCGGAATTTCCGGGAGGCTATTTTATTTTAATCTTTTGTGCGCGTCACGGTTTGTTGTGAAAATCGGAATTTAAAGCTGTATAAGTTTAAAATCAGTATATTATTGAGATTTACACTGAATTATGTTGCATGTGATTAATATTTGTTTAACTTTGAAAGACAACTGAATTATATTATTAATCTCCAACCTAAATCACAATCATTATGAAAAACGCTAAAAAACTAACAAAAACAGATCTTAAAAACATTGTAGGAGGAGTTGGCGGAGTAGCGACTCCCGATCTTTCAAAATGTGGCTGCAGCTGCACAGGAGCGGTAACAGGGCCAACCTACTGCATAAAGTATAAAAGATGTCTTCAGGTAATGACTTGCTGATATAAAAACATTTCATACAGTAAAACCTTTCAAGAAATTGGAAGGTTTTATTTTTAAAGCTGTCCGGGCTTTTCTTTACAGGGCAAAACGATAACTTTTTTAACTTTCATTTTAAAATAAAAATAAATATAAACACTTTTAAGAGCTTTAAAAAAGAAGTCCATTATCATTTTCTTGAACCATTATAATACACTGCTATTTTCAGATATCAAGGCTGTTGAAAGCATCAGGTAATAAAATTGTTTAATAAATATACCGGATTAGAAACTCTTTATTATATCAATAATACTAATGATATCAAGCTTTTATTAAATTTTATAATAAATTATGTTGCGAATAATTAATATTTGTTTAACTTTGGAAGGTAACTAAACTATATTATTAAATCTCAAAACTAAATCACAACCATTATGAAAAATGCTAAAAAACTAACAAAAACAGATCTTAAAAACATTGCAGGAGGAATAAGCGGAAAACCTGATTTATCTCTTTGCGGATGCAGTTGCTCAGGTTCTGTAACCGGACCATGGTACTGCGTGCAGTATATCGCCTGTACACAAGGATATAACTGTGGCGAGGCAGCAATGTAAGAATGATTTCAGTTAAGAAATAAACATTTCCACATTTAATATGCAAAAGCCTTTCGGATTTCCGGAAGGTTTTTGTGCTTTAAGCTTACAATAATAAGTCCGCTTCATCGAATCAACTGAGTTAATTCCTACCTTTGCCTACTGAAATAAGCAGTATTATAAATGTTTGCGTTCCAAAAAATAGGTGCAATTTGAATTAATTATAAGTTGATTATTTATCCGGAATAGAGATACTTTCCCATGCATTCCACTAAAAAATAATATAAAGCAAACTTCCTATGCTGATTACGATCCATAAGATAACAGCCATTGCCAATGGTTTAATTCCAATCGTTTTTAAAGTCTGTATCGAAAGAGTAGAACCAATAAAAAATAAAGTCAGATTCAGTCCGGATTTGGCGAGTGAAGTTATACTGCTGCTGAAACGTTCAAAGACAGGAAAATAAGTATTCAGAAGAATAGCAAGAACAAACCATCCGATAAACCATGGAATTTTAATTTTAGACTCATTGTTTTTGAAAATAAACATGGTAATCACAGAGACCGGAATAATCCATAGCGCACGGGCCAGCTTTACCGTTGTAGCAGTTTTTAAGGCTTCAAATCCGTATTTTCCGGCAGCACCCACTACAGAGCTGGTATCATGAATTCCTACTGCACACCACAATCCAAACTGCTCCTGTGAAAGATCAAGCATATGCCCGATAGCGGGATAGATAAATAAAGCGATAGAATTTAAAGTAAAAATGATGGCAAGCCCCAACGATATTTCTTTGCTATCTGGTCTTATGATAGGAGAGACGGCTGCAATGGCACTTCCTCCGCAGATTGCTGTTCCGGCGGAAATCAGATAAGAAAGTTTCTTCTCCAGCTTAAATACCCGTCCCAGAAAATATCCCAGTACCATAACGGTTATAATACTCATTACAGTTAAAAGAAAACCAGATTTCCCGGCTTGTAAAGCTTCATCAAGTTTAAGTCCGAAACCCAAGCCGACAATGGAAACCTGAAGAAGCAAATGAATATATTGATGAAGATGCTTCTCAAATGGATTTCCAATAAGAACAACTAAAACAAACCCGGATGCTAAAGCGATCGGTGAAGAAACCCATGGTGTGAGACAAAAAACAGCAAAAATGATAAAAATTATTTTACGTAACGCGTTGTTTTGGATGAAATCTTTCATATAACAAGTTTTGAAATCAGATCCCAAAATTCCGTAATTTAATATTATAAAGTAAATCGTATTTTGTTATAATGGATAACTTTTTATTATAACTAAAGGTGAAAGATGTTTTTGTTATACGAAGTTATGTTGTGTGTTTTAATTAGCTGGTAAATCTCAAAAACAATTTAATTAATTCTGATTGTTCCCCTTTGGGAAGGATGAAATGGAAATTTCTTTCGATGCTGAAGTTTTTAATATCAACTACTGTAAGGGTGTTGTTTTTCAGTTCATTGATGATGGTGCTGATAGACAGGAATGCCATAGAGTCTGAATGAAGAAGGTAATTTTTGATGCTTTCACTGCTTCCCAGCTGAATAACCGTATGAAGTTCTTCAATATCAACATCTTTTTCCTTTAATCGGTTTTGAATAAACTCCTGCGTTCCCGAGCCCTGTTCCCGGAAAATAAGATCCAGGCTGTAAAGATCCTTCAGGCTTAATGTCTTATGGGCTAAAGGATGATCAGATTTTGCAGCCAGCACAATTTCGTCAGCTTTAAACGGTTGGTAATCAAAAAAAGAAGACTGAGATTCTCCTTCAATGATACCAAGATCTATTTTACCTTCCTTTAAAAGATCAGAAATAATTTCAGTATTGTGAGCGATCAATTCGATCTTAATATCTTTGTAATAACTAATGAATTTGGCAAGAATTTCAGGAAGTACATACTGGGCAACGGTAGTACTGGCTCCAATAATGAGCTTTCCTTTGTGCTGTTCATTAATTTGGCTGATCTCAAATTCCAGGTCGCGGTAGATATTCCGGATCTTTTCAGCATATTCAAATAAAATTTTTCCACCTTGTGTAAGCTGAATAGAAGTCCCTTTTCGGTCAAACAGCTTTGTTCCCAGCTGGCTTTCAATCTCTTTAATGTGTTTGGTTACGGCAGGCTGGGAAATATGCAGCTCTTCTGAAGCCTTGGTAAAGCTCAGTCTGGAAGCTGTTGTATAGAAAACTTTTAATCTGTAATCAAACATCCTGTGGATTTATGGGGCAAACTTAAGGATTTTCCGGGAAAGAGACCGTGGAAATGGTCAATGGTGAATTGGCTTTGCCGTGAATTTTTACGCACAGCCCCAATTCACCATTGACTTACACAGCAAAATTCACCATTGACATTTCTACCACTTTTACAAAAACTCCGAAACAGACTTATCTTCCTGAGCTGCATACCTTCTGTTCTTAGCTTCTCCAATCTTCTGTTTCGTATAAATACTGTTATGCCCGGAAAGTAGGTAAGATACTACACAGGCAGTCGCTATATAAACTCCGGATTCAGCTCCGAAAAGTTCGATTCCCATCAACATACAGGCCAAGGGAGTATTAGTTGCTCCGGCAAAAACGGCAACAAACCCCATTCCGGCAAGCAGACCAAACGGCAGCGGAATAAAAAGAGACAAAGCGCTTCCTAAAGTGGCTCCGATAAAAAATAAGGGAGTTACTTCACCACCTTTGAATCCGGCAGAGAGTGTGATTATCGTCAATATCATCTTTAAAGCAAAATCATAAAGGGGAAGCTGCTTTTCGAAAGATTCTACAATAACCGGAACGCCAAGACCAACATATCTTGTAGTTCCCATAGCGAATACTGTTAAAGCGATAATAATACCTCCAATTACAGGGCGAAATGGAGGATATGTGATCTTTGATTTAAAAACCAAACCTGCCCAATGGATAACCCTGCTGAAAGCAGCAGCGCAGATTCCAAAAATAATACCAGCCAGAATACTATATAGAAAAGGCAGAAATTCCAGTTTGGGGATAATGTCGATATGATAATGAGTGTGTTTTACATTCCAGAGACTAGTAGCCCAATCAGCAAGAATAGCAGAAGCAAAAGCGGGAAAAATTGCATTATACCGAATTCTTCCGATCAGGAAAACTTCAAGCCCGAATACCGCTCCGGCGAGAGGGGTTCCGAAAACAGATCCAAAACCGGCAGCAATGGCAGCAATCAGCAGAATTTTTCGTTCATTCTTATCCAGTTTGAATGGTTTACTGAGCTGGTCGGCTATGGCTCCGGCCATCTGAAGAGCAGTTCCCTCACGGCCTGCTGATCCTCCAAAAAAATGAGTAGCAATAGTCCCCAGATAAACAAAAGGAGCCATTTTGAACGGAATAGTTTCTTTCGGATCATGGATGCTGTCAATCAGCAAATTGTTTCCGGCCTCAACATCTTTTCCGAAATAATAATATAAAAGCCCGATTAAAAAACCAGCCACAGGAAGCAGAGCAATCAGCCAAAGGTGATTTTCCCTGAAATGAGTTGCCCATTCCAAAGATTGAAGAAATCCCGCAGATGCTGTTCCCACAAGAACTCCAAGGATCATACTAATACACAGCCATTTTGCAAGATAAGGCAGCGCAGGATATTTTCTGAAGAAAAATTGCAGATGAAAAATTGCTTTTCTGTTAAATGTTCGTTGGTTTTTTGACATAATAATCCTGATAAGTTATTGTTAATAATCTCTTAATCAGGCGTCATCAGCTTTTGTAAAGCGGTTGGGTAAGGAAGAGCACCATTTCCTTTTTTGATACTGCAAATATAGGAATTAAGATTACAAGATAAAAGATCTTACCGTTATGTTTAGTATATAGGATAGTGTATTGCTTTATCTATTTCAATAGGATTGTTGTACTTTCTGATAACCTCCTGCATGCTTTTCGTTTGGGTATTCAGTTCATCAACTGTACGGATTTCTTTTCCGTTGATATTGATTTTCAGATCAGTGTTGGTTTTACTGAAATTATTTCGTTCAAAAGCAAACGGATCATTATAAAACTCCATAGTAAGCTTGTATTTCTGCTTTTCACTGATAGGAACCGCCTTATTTCCGAAATTAGATTCTACAAAATTCTGAGTAGAATAAACTTCCGATAGTTTTTGACTTTTAACAAGAGTATAAATAAAGTTATCCTTACCATCTGACAGTTCAAAGATCAGTCCCGGCAGACCCCGGAACTTAAAAGGTCCTTCATTGAAAGGAATGTCTTTACAGAACCACGCGGTCCAGCTTCTGCCTCCGAATTTCGCAACGGCTTTTTGTAAAGTATAGTTTTCAACCTTTTTGGTATCGTCAGAAATAATCCAATTTATTTTGTCGTTGGTTTTGAAAGAATAATATCCTTGTTTAATATTGAGGTAATTTTCATGCTCAAAAGAATTGATCTTTCTTTTCACGATCTGGCCGGACATGTCCGTATAACTGGAATTCATCCCGAACTTTTTATTTAAAGAGTCAGTAATAGCCAGATCCTGTCCATAGAACTTTACTTCTTTTGGAGTAATATCAAGGATCATATTCTGCTTCTCATGATGCTTTTCTGTAGAATCCATCTTATACTGTAACTGATAAATAAACCGATGTGTCTGGGCCTGAACCAAAGCCATAAGTAGTACAGCCGTAATCGTAAAAATATTTTTCATGGGTTATAAAAAATGCGGGGTTTCATTAAACTGTTTATCTAACTATTTTTATCTTCAATTTCATACACTGTTTACAAAAACGGTTTCATTTCGTCTTCTATCTGCGTTCTCAGGTCCATAAGCCGTTTAGCATACTGTTCCTGCTGCTTTTGTTCTTCCGTTTCAGGAACCCATTTGGGTACCGGCAGTTTTTTACCGTTTTCATCTACTGCTACAAAAACAATGATACAGTGTGTTTTTTTATCAAAAGTAGGTTGTTTAAGATTTCTTGAAAAAACATTGATGGCAATATGCATGCTTGATGATCCAGTATAGATCACCTGTGCATCTACTTTAACGACTTCTCCGATTTTGATGGGCTCGTAAAAACGGATTCCTCCTACATAAACCGTCACAGAATAGTTTCCGCTCCATGTCGTGGCGCATGCATAACCTGCCTGGTCAATCCACTTCATGACACTTCCACCGTGTACGTTTCCCCCGTAATTAACATCTGAGGGTTCCGAAATAAATTGAAAAGTAATAGGTTTGTTATCCATCTTTATAAAATTTGAATAAAGTTATTTAATAATTTTCAGAATCTTAGATTAAATCCTACTTTTGAGCAGCGAAACTTCAAATAAAGACCGAAATTTAACCAATAACAGATTAAAAAACAATGAAGAAAGTATTTTATCTTAATACATGCGATACCTGCAGAAAGATTTTAGCACAATTTGACCTTACAGATTGGGAACTTCGTGAGATCAAGAAAGAACCGATAACCAAAGAAGAGCTTGCGGAAATGCATAAAAAGACAAAATCATATGAAGCATTATTCAGCAAAAAATCTACGCAGATTAAAGCAAGAGAACTAGATGTAAAATCTTTGGGTGAGAAAGATTTTAAAGAACTGCTTCTGGATCATTATACCTTTTTGAAACGTCCGGTTTTCCTTACAGAAAAGGAAATTTTTGTTGGAAATGATAAGAAAAATATTGAAGCCCTGAAAGTATTCTTCGGAGTAGAGGAATAGCTCTTGTTCAGTATATAAAAAGTTTCGGCTCCGCTTTGCGGAGCCGAAACTTTTTATATTTAAAATACTACTCATCAGTATTTTAAAGTTTTATTCATATATTTAAAATACCAAAAATAGTAATATGAATAAAAACATTTTTAAAGCCCAAAAACTAGGCCGGCCAGCATTAAAAGAAATTAGCGGTGGTGGAAAAGTAATTGTAGTCAACTGCTATACGCTTTGTGGTGAAGCCGGAGGAGTAGTTTCAAATCATCCCGGAAGAGGGGATATGTGTACCCCGGACAGGTCACTCTGTTGCTATTGCAGATAATGAAAAATACAGAGATTGTAAAATTTACAGTCTCTTTTTTATTTGTTGATCAATAAAAACCGGAGATTTTTAAAGTCTAAGTGAACTTAAAATAATTTCCCACAGATTCCACAAATTTCACTGATGTTTGCGGATGTTTTTTCTCTCGCAAATTTAGCAGATGTTTATCTTTTGTGAACTTATAAATTCAAAGATATTAAGCTTAAAAATAGCATGAGTGCCAAAATCTTTTGTACCATTGACTTCGTCGAACCTTTGGTTTGTGGTTAAAAGATCTATTGAAAGGAATATTGAGTCATTTATATAAAAAAAGAGACCATCATGAAGACAGTCTCTTATTCAATATCATATCAGAACAATTATACAAAAGGAGCTTTTACCACTTTTGCGGGAATGTTCTTATTTCTTACCTGGATGAAAATTTCAGAACCCAGTTTGAAGTGAGGCTTATCCACATAAGCTAAACCTAAACCGATCTTTTTCATTGGAGACTGTGTTCCGGAAGTTACTTTTCCAATCACGTTTCCTTCAGCATCTACCACAGGGTAGTCATGTCTTGGAACCCCTTTATCCTGAAGCTCAAAACCTACTAATTTTCTGGTTACCCCTTCTTCTTTCTGTTTTGCGAAAACATCTTTAGACACAAAGTCTTTATCAAATTTTGTGATCCATCCTAAACCAGCTTCAATAGGAGAAGTAGTGTCATCAATATCATTTCCGTAAAGGCAGAATCCTTTTTCAAGTCTTAAAGTATCTCTGGCAGCCAGTCCGCAAGGAATAATTCCTTCAGCTTCTCCGGCTTTCATGATTTCGTCCCAAAGTTTTACGGCATCCTCATTGTTGAAATAGATTTCAAAACCACCGCTTCCTGTATATCCTGTATTGGAAATGATCACATTATTTACTCCGGCAACACTTCCTACAGTGAAGTTATAATAAGGAATCTCTGAAAGGTTGGTTTCAGTAAGCTTCTGAAGTATTTCAGTAGCCTTAGGTCCCTGTACAGCCAATAATGACATATCATCAGATGCATTGGTCATTTTAGCCCCAAAAGTATTATATTTTGAAATATGATTCCAGTCTTTATCGATATTGGAAGCGTTTACTACAACAAAATATTTGTCGTCCTCCATCTTATAAACGATAAGATCATCCACGATTCCTCCGTTTTCATTCGGAAGGCATGAATATTGTGCTTTTCCGTTTTCCAGAGCGTCTACATTGTTGGTTGTAACCAATTGTAAAAGGTCTTTAGATCCCGGTCCTTCAATGAAGAATTGTCCCATGTGTGAAACATCAAACAATCCTGCTTTTTCTCTTACCGCAAAGTGCTCTTCCGTTACTCCTGAATATTGTACAGGCATTTCAAAACCTGCAAAAGGTACGATTTTAGCGCCTAAAGAAGCGTGCTTGTCGTATAAAGCTGTTTTCTTCATATTTTAATTCTTATTTCTTTATTTTAAAGCTGTTAAAAGTTTCATTAAAAAGGCTCATATAATTTCCATTCCAGAATTTCTGCCCGCAGTTGATGGAAACCAGATAAATGCTTTTATCTTTCTGAAAAGCCCGGGTAACCCAGAACAGTTTTTCCTTTTCGTCAAAATACTCGTAGAAATATTCTGTATATCCCTTTTTGCCTTTATTTTCTTTGATTTTGTTTTCCTCCTCATTGGATTTGTATAAAGCCAGTATGAATTTTTTCATTTCGGCTTTAGGAATTTCAAGATCGTGGTATTCTGAAATGGTTACAGCACCAATCTCACTCGTAGGAAAAATATTGATAATATCGCTGTCGTTGGTAGATTTCCATCCGTCAGGAACATTAATGGAGTAATTAGGGCTGTCATACACTTTTGATTTCTGAGCAAACAACAAGCTGCCTGATAAAAAAGTGAATGCTAAAAGTGCTTTTTTTATCATTTAAAAATGGTGTTTATATTCTTCAAGGATGATTTTGAACCATTCTGTAAAATACTCAGGAGAATTGGCTATTTCTTGATCTAGATCTTCCATTGAAATAAACCTTACTTCTTCCACTTCCTCTTTATTTAAATTGAATTCAGATTCGTAATTCCCGGTAAATACATAATCCAGCTCATGTTCCCAGAGTCCTCCGCCTACATCAGCCTTGTAAATGAAATTAAACTTTTCAGAAAGTTCTGTTTCAATTCCCAATTCTTCTTTTAATCTTCGTTGGGCACCTTCCAGATAAGTTTCCTCTTTTCTGGGGTGAGAGCATACCGCATTAGTCCATTGGTTAGGAGAATGGTATTTCCCGGAAGCTCTTTTCTGAAGAAGCATTTCCCCGTTGTTGTTAAAAAGAAATACAGAAAATGCACGATGCAGAAGCCCGTTGACATGAGCCTGCTGCTTTTCCATCAAACCCAGAACTTCATCTTCAGGATTTACTAAAACTACAAATTCTTCCATTTCTACAAATGTAAGCCTAATAAATGTATTTTGGAAATTTTTGGTAAAACATCATATTTTATGGTTGCCAGGCTCTTTCTTCCTCCTTCCAGCGTATTAAGCTTAAACTCTATTCATCTAATTTCTACCCAATAAAATTAAAAATGACAAAATCAGACAAACCTACACCTTATTCAATAGGGTTGGGCTTTAGCCCAACACCCATAAAAAACAATATTCGTAAAAACACCCATCCGTAAAAATTCAACATCAATAAAATCCAACATCCCGCATGTTTCACCATTGAAGTCTAATACAAAACAAGTCGCAATACTTATATCATAAATTCATTCGGATCAAATAAATCCAATAACATAATAAATAATAATTAAGAAAAATTTTAATAAAAATGATTTATTGAGAAGTAAAATATTTATATTATTCATTGAATATA
This sequence comes from Chryseobacterium vaccae, assembly GCF_009602705.1. Lineage (NCBI taxonomy): Bacteria > Pseudomonadati > Bacteroidota > Flavobacteriia > Flavobacteriales > Weeksellaceae > Chryseobacterium > Chryseobacterium vaccae. Next base: position 5,067,362 of record NZ_VSWH01000001.1, read on the forward strand.
TGTTTTTATAGTAAAATTTTAACATAAACCCAATTTGATACTTCTGTTAGTTTTAAAAGCCTTAACTTTACATCTTAATTAGAAGTGATGGAATTAGAATACATAGAGCACGTAAGTCCGATTCTTAAGGACGGGGTGAAAAATTACTTAATTGATATCGACGGAACCATTACAGATGATGTTCCCAACGAAGAACCGGAAAGAATGGTTACCTGTGAGCCTTATCCTGACGCACTCGAAACAATCAACAAATGGTATGATGAAGGGCACCAGATCTGTTTTTTCACATCAAGAACAGAAAACCTGAAGCAAATTACCATAGACTGGCTAGATAAGCACGGTTTCAAATACCACAGTGTACTCTGCGGAAAACCAAGAGGAGGAAACTATCACTGGATAGACAATCACCTGGTAAGAGCTACAAGATACAAAGGCAAGTTTACAGACCTTGTAGAGAAGCAGGTTACCATAGAAGTTTTCAAAGATTAATCAACGATAATGCGAAGATTTAAAGATTATAAGAAGAAGTGTACGCACAGAAAATTCTATAATTTTTAAATCTTTCAGTTTTTAATATATATTGTATTTATGAAAGTTTTAGCAAACGACGGTCTCGATCAATCCGGAATTGACGCACTTACTGAAAAGGGTTTTGAGGTGATTACAACAAAAGTTCCTCAGGAGTTTTTAGTGGATTATATTAATGAACATAAGATCCGTACCCTGTTGGTGAGGAGTGCTACCCAGGTTAGAAAAGATATTATTGATAACTGTCCCTCTCTTGGGATCATTGGACGTGGAGGAGTAGGAATGGATAATATCGATGTGGATTATGCCAGAGAAAAGGGAATTCATGTGATTAACACTCCTTCTGCTTCTTCAGAATCAGTGGCAGAACTTGTTTTTGCGCACCTGTTTTCGGGGGCAAGATTTCTTCAGGATTCAAACCGTAAAATGCCTCAGGTGGGAGATACAGAATTTGCCGCTCTTAAAAAAGCATACACCGCGGGAATTGAATTGCGAGGGAAAACCATCGGAATTATAGGAATGGGCCGAATTGGGCAGGAAGTTGCCAGAATCGCATTAGGATTGGGGATGAGAGTGATCGCAGCTGATAATAATGTAGGAAAGGCCAGCATCAAAGTAAAATTCTATAACAATCAGTTTATTAATGTAGATATAGAAACAGAACCACTTCAGGATGTTTTAAAACACTCAGATTTCATTACGCTTCATGTGCCTGCTCAGAAAGAGGGATATATGATCGGTAAAAATGAATTTGACAGTATGAAAGACGGAGTAGCGGTAGTCAACTGTTCAAGAGGAGGAGTGATTGATGAAACGGCCTTAATTGAAGCATTAGATTCCGGTAAAGTAAAATTTGCAGGATTAGATGTTTTCATTAACGAACCGGTACCTTCCAAAGAAATTTTAAATCATGCTAAAATCTCCCTGACACCCCATACAGGTGCATCAACACTGGAAGCTCAGGATAGAATAGGACTTTCGTTGGCGGAGCAAATTTCAAGTATTTTGCAGATTCAATAAAACGCAGTACAGCATAAAAAAGAAAGGCACTTCAATCTGAAGTGTCTTTCTTTTTTATACATTAAACTTGTTTAAACTTTTTAGCAGGACATTAAAAGTTTAAACAGCTTTATTATTTTTGTTTCAGGAGATCTCTAATTTCCGTCAGTAGTTTTTGGTCTTCAGTAGGTCCGGCAGGAGCAGCCTCTTCTTTTTTGATGATTTTGTTAGCTCCTTTTATGATCCAGAAAAGTACCATTGCGATACACAGGAAACTGATAACGGCAGAAAGAAAATTACCATAAGTAACCCCATTCCATGAAAGTTTTGAAATGTTCTCGGCGCCTGCAGCCTTCAAAGCCGGATTCAGTAACAAAGGAGTAATAACATCCTCTACTAAAGATGAAACAATTTTTCCGAATGCACCTCCAATGATCACACCGACTGCCAGATCAAGTACATTGCCTTTAAAAGCAAAGTCTCTAAATTCTTTAACAAATCCCATAATTTATATTTTTTAATTAGTATCCACACAAAAATATAATTAAAAAATGTAAAAAACACCACTTTTTATCGTTTTTTTATCTCTAATATGCGGAATTTTATTATTGATATGAGTTGTATTTTTATATGAAGTTAGATTTAATTTAAATAATTTGTTTTATGATTAAATCATGTTTACGTTATTTCTTAAATCGGTTGTAATGAAAAATCTTTTGTAATTTGCCTAAAACTTATCGTATGAAAATCTTTACTGCAGAACAAATTCGTCAATGGGATGGGTTTACCATTTCTCATGAATCAATTACTTCTCTCAAACTGATGGAAAGAGCAGCTTTGGCACTGGCCGGATGGATCTCGGAAAACTGTAAAAACTATACCAGATTAGCCCTTTTTTGCGGTCATGGAAACAATGGAGGCGATGGGTTTGCAGCAGCCCGCATTCTGTACACCAAAGGATTTGATGTTGAGGTATTTGTACCAGACCTTAAAGCTGAATTTTCTGAAGATGCTTCAGTGAACTTACAAAGGCTGAAAGATTTCTCAGGGATTTCAGTCCGGGAACTTAATGGAACGGAAGAATACTCATTTGATAATGAAACGGTTATTGTTGATGCTCTTTTTGGAACGGGGCTGTCCAGACCTTTAGATGGAATTTACAAAAAGCTGGTTACGGAAATTAACGGAAAGGATAATATGAAGATTTCTGTAGATATTCCTTCTGGTTTGTCAGCAGATACTATTTTTACAGATGATACGGTTGTTTTTAAAGCTGATTACACATTAAGTCTTCAATGCTGGAAGAAGAGTTTTCTGCATCCGGAAACAGGAAAATATACAGGGAAAGTAGTTGTTCTGGAGATCGGGCTAAGTCCGGAATTTCAGAAACAGGAACAATCTGAAAATTATGTTGTTGATGAGCGTGTGATCTCCCGGATTTTTAAACCTAGAGAAGAATTCTCCCATAAAGGAACCTATGGAAAAGTTACCATTGTTGGCGGAAGTTATGGCAAAATAGGTGCAGCAGTATTATCCACCAAAGCTGCGTTGAAAACAGGTGCCGGACTGACCTTTACGCTGGCACCCGACTGCGGATATATGATTTTGCAGACAGCGTGTCCCGAAGCGATGTTCATAAAAGGAGGTGATGAATATATTGAAAATATTGATAATGAAGAAAATAGCATGTACGGTATCGGGCCGGGATTAGGAATCCATGAGAAAACCAGAAAAGCTCTTTTGGCCTTTTTAAAAGGATACAATAACCCCGTAGTGTTAGATGCTGATGCATTGAATATGCTTTCAGATAAACAGGACAACCTGAAATATATCCCAGGAAAATCGATTATCACTCCACATCCTAAAGAATTTGAAAGATTGTTCGGAAGCACAGCCAATTCCTTTGAGCGTTTGGAACTGGCCCGTAAAAAAGCAGGTGAACTTAATATTTATATTGTTTTAAAAGATCATCATACCCAGATCGTTACTCCTGAAGGAAAAGTGTTTTATAATATCACGGGAAATGCCGGACTTGCCAAAGGCGGAAGCGGAGATATTCTTACCGGGATTCTGACCTCACTGCTGGCTCAGGGATATTCAGTAGAAGAAACCTGTTTGCTGGGAGTTTGGCTTCACGGAAAAGCAGCTGATCTGGCTGCGGAAAAATATGCTAAAGAATCAATGCTTCCAACAGATGTTATTAATGAATTGGGAAATGTTTTTGCAGAGTTGAATAGGAAGAAGGTAAAATTGTAGAAGGAAAAGACATACAGAAAGTAAGAGTATACAAAAAGACCAGTCTGCATGATACAAACTGGTCTTTTATATTGAAGATAATTTCTTTTTATTTTCAGACTATTCCGGTTTTTCGTTCTCTGCCGGAGTGATTTTGAACTTCTTGGAAACCATCATAATAATTACCCCTGCAATCATAAATGGAATGGAAAGTACCTGTCCTGTATTAAGTGCGCCCAATTGGATGAACTCATCGCCTTGAGGTTCTTTCAGGAATTCAACAAAGAATCTTACTGCCCAAAGAATAATGAAAAACAGTCCGAACAACCATCCCTGCTGGTATTTTTTATTGGTTTTTCTGTACAATATCCATAATAAAATGAATAGACATATATACCCGAATGCTTCAAAAAGCTGGCTCGGGTAACGTGGTACAGTAACTCCGTATTCATCACTTTGCTGAGGGAAAAGAATAGCGAACGGAGAATTGGGATCTGCCGGTTTCCCAACAATTTCGGAATTGAAAAAATTTCCCAGTCTCACAAATGCTCCGCCTAAAGCAACTACAATTCCCAGTCTGTCATATACCCAGAACGGATTTTTTTTGATGACTCTGAATGAGTAGTATAAGGTGGTAAAGATCAGCGCAATCGTAGCTCCATGGCTGGCTAATCCCGAAAATCCTGTAAATTTAATCCCGTTTTTAGTGCTTATAGGTAAAAACACACTCCAGAAATCTTCTTTGAACAATTCCGGCTGATAGAAAATAACGTGACCAAGTCTTGCTCCGAGAATGGTTCCAATCAGCGTCCAGGTAAAAAGAGGCTCCAGATATTTTTGGTTGATGTTGTCAATCTTAAAGATTCTGGTCATCAGGATATACCCGAATCCGAAAGCAAAAACAAACATCAGGCTATAGAAATGCAGGGTAAAAGATCCTATCTGGATTCCTTTTGATGGATCCCAGATTTTGAAAGATGTTTCAAGGGCCACATGATCAGATTCAGTAATGGGTTTTGCAGATTTTACAGCGTATTTAAAATGTTTAATGTTGTCCTGGGTAACCTGACCTTCAATCAGTTTGAAATCTTTATCAAAAAACTGATAATGAGCACTTTTATATTTCACCAGAGTCAGCATACTGTAATTGAGATATGCCGGTTCAAAACTAGACTCATTCAGAATAACCAAAACATTTTTATCGGTTGGTTTTTCCGGAAAAGCACTAAGATCGTCGTTTTCTGTTGTAGAAAAAATCTTTACCGGAATGCTGCTTTCATTTACTTTTAACGTTCCGTCAGACAGGCCTCCCGGATATTCCTGTGCAAAAGCAATTTGCGTAAAAAAGGCAAAAATAAAGAGGTAAATTCTGAAAAAAGTAGTACTCATTTCTATTGATTTAATAGTTGATTTATTAATCTTATTTTTTGGGTGGAACAGGATCGTAGCCGCTGCCTCCCCAGGGATGACATCTTGAAATTCTTTTCGCTCCCAGCCAGAATCCTTTAAAAATACCGTGTACCTGAAGAGCTTTTACCATGTAATGAGAACAGGTAGGCTCGTAACGGCAGTTTTTGGGAAGCAGAGGCGAGATGAACCATTGGTAAAATTTTATCAAAATTACCAAAGGAAAAGTAATGATTTTATTGAATGTAAGTTTCAAAACAATGCAAAAATAGGGTAAAAAAATGAAAATTAGTTTAATTTTGTTAGAAGTTTCGGAGAACCAAAATCGGATTCTCTATTCAAAAAAAATAAAATTATCTTGAGCCAGAATATACCATTAGCCGAAAAATTAAGACCTAAAACATTAGATGAAGTTTTAGGACAGGAGCATCTTACCGGTGAAAAAGGCACGATCAGGAAAATGATCGAAAACAATACACTGAACTCCCTGATCCTTTGGGGCCCGCCGGGAACAGGGAAAACAACACTGGCGGAAATTATTTCTGAAAAATCGGGAAGAAAATTTTATAAGCTTTCAGCCGTTTCATCGGGAGTGAAAGATGTGCGGGATGTGATTGAAGATGCCAAAAAACAAAATCTGTTTTCCGGAAAATCACCTATCTTATTTATTGATGAGATTCACCGCTTTAATAAATCCCAGCAGGACTCATTATTACATGCTGTTGAAAAAGGATGGATCGTTTTAATTGGAGCAACTACAGAAAACCCCAGCTTTGAAGTGGTTTCCGCATTGCTTTCAAGAAGCCAGGTGTATATTCTGAAAGCACTGAGTTATGAAAAGCTTGAAGAACTGATTGATACCGCGTCTGAGAGGTACAATAAAGATGAGGGAACAGACTTTAAAATTCTTGAAAAAGAAGCTTTCATCCAATATTCAGGAGGAGATGCCAGGAAGCTGATTAATTCTGTGGAATTGGTTTTGAATCAATATAAAAATTCGGATACCAATGAAATTATTAATGCAGACGTTCTTGAAGTACTTCAGGAAACGATGGCGCTGTATGATAAAAACGGAGAGCAGCATTACGATATTATTTCTGCTTTTATCAAATCGATGCGTGGTGGTGACCCGAACGGAGCGGTGTATTGGCTGGCCAGAATGATTGCAGGAGGTGAAGATATCAAATTCATCGCACGGCGGATGCTGATTCTGGCGGCAGAAGATGTAGGTCTGGCTAATCCTAATGCGCTGGTTATTGCCAATAACTGTTTTCAGGCGGTGAATGTAATCGGAAACCCGGAAGCAAGGATTATATTAAGCGAAACAGCGGTCTATCTGGCGGTTTCTCCAAAGAGTAACTCGGCTTATATGGCCATTAATGATGCGCTGGCACTTGTGAAACAGACAGGAAATCTTCCCGTGCCGCTGCATTTACGAAATGCACCAACCAAACTGATGAAGGATCTGGACTATGGCAAAGAATATAAATATGCCCATTCGTACGAGGGTAATTTCGTAGAACAGGAATTTCTTCCGGAAGAAATTAAAAACAGCCGGTTTTATGAACCCGGAAATAATGCTACCGAGAAAAAAATCTTCGAAGAGTTAAAGAAAAAATGGACGAATAAATATTAAAAAAGAAGGATGCCGGCAGGTATCCTTCTTTATGTATAAAAAAAGAAAATTTATTTATTGGTGATGAATAACGTCTTTTTTCCGTTATGATCTTTAACGTCAAACTGCCCCTGAACAATATCGGCATATACTTCAATGCTGGTATCAGGGAATTCTGTTCCTTCAATGAAAACCGGGGTTTCCGGAGCCAGATTATACTGTCTGTTCATCTGGGATAATGTTACCCGATCCAGACCTTCATATCCTTTCTTAAACTTAACTTCAGAAAGCCCGTTCTGAGCAATGAAGCTGTATTTTTTCAGGTTTTGAGGCAGGCTGGCAGCATTTTTATAATTTACTGAACTCTGTACCACCTCTTTTCTTGTATTAAACATCTTTACGGTTCCGATAACGTCATTGGCAACAGCGAACTTTACAGAAGAGTTGGTCTGGGCAAATAAAGTTGCAGAAGACAACAATAAAAAAGAATAAAGTAATTTTTTCATAATCAGAATGGATAACTGTTAAAAACGGGATAAATATAACTATTTTTTATAGAATGTTAATGTATTTTTGTGATATTTCGATAATTACTTAGAAATATATGTTTTTATTGAGGATATAATTTTTAGAGATTATATTTCAATAGCCTGCTTTTGCGTCCGATGGTTATACCCTATATATTTACAAACAGGACAGGATGACTTTAGCCTGATAATTTTCAGTTTTTTTTAATTGGGGCTTTTTCCCTGTATATATAGGGTGTTTTTCCTGTGATTTTATTAATTGATGTTATATAGCTTTGTTAGTATAAATAACGTCATGAAAATCAAAGAGTTCCTTTCCAGACTTGTTGCTGCTGTGAATGCAGAAATAACAGGAACCCCCATTGTTGAACTAGCCAATATAGCCACTTTAAACGATGGAGATGAATTTCTTTCTTCCAAATCTTCTATCATTTTATCAATCGTCAACATAGAAGAAGATAAGATCCTTAAAAATCAGAGTTTATACAAGAACCAGCTTTCACCGGGGGGCAGCATGGAAAAATACAGAAATCCAACTCAGAATTTAATTCTATCACTCTTGTTTGCCTCTTATAATATAGACCAGTCGAAATACACAGAAGGAATAGATAAGCTGGAAGTCGTGATCCGGTACTTTCAGAATAAAAATGTTTTTTACTGGCAGGCTCCCAATTTATTGGAAAATATACCGGAAACCGGTTCTTATGATAAGCTTGTATTTGAAATGGTAAGCCTGAAGATGGATCAGCTCAATCAGATGTGGTCCTGTCTTGGATCCAGATATATCCCTTCAGTGCTGTATCGGGTACAGATGCTTTCCATTCAGGCAGAAGAAACTACATCAGATAAAATCATTGAAAAAGCTGATGTCAGACTTTGGGAAAACAATCCGCATGACTCTGCCGGACATCTCGAATCAGGTGTCTTCACCAAAAATGCCAATAACGAAATTATACCAACTACATAAAATTAATCATCATGAATATTAGTGCCATTAAAACCCCGGGAGTATATATCAATGAAATTGATGCATTTCCTCCTTCCATTGCCAATGTGGCAACCGCTATCCCTGCATTTGTAGGATTTACAGAAAAGGCCTCGCTGAAAAAAGATGCCGTGAGGATTACTTCGATGCTGGAGTATGAACAGATTTTTGGAGGAGCACCTGAGCCCAAAAGTATTACTGTCGTTTTAGACGCAAACAACCAGCCTACGGATGCCTGCAAAGTTGAAGAAAGCATCTTTAAGCTCTATAACAGTCTACAGCTTTTTTATGCTAACGGCGGCGGGGTCTGCTATATCGTTTCTATAGGAATCTATGATGATCAACCGGATTTTACAAGCGCCGGAACAAAAGATTTATTTATTGCAGGTCTGCAGTTATTAGAAAAGAAAGACGAACCTACTTTATTATTATTTCCTGATGCAGCGGGTTTATCAACAGCTAATTTACTGGGAATGGTTCAGGCAGAAGCATTAAAACAATGCAATAAGCTTATGGACAGGTTCAGCATAATAGATGTAAAACAAGAGGCAGATTTAATTCAGGACAGCGAAGATTTCAGAAATGAAGTCGGAAACCAGTTCTTAAAATACGGAGCAGCTTATTATCCGTATCTGCAATGTAATTTTCCGTATCAGTTCAGATTTCATTATATCAATGCGCAGGTGAACTTTTCAGACATCTATAAAAATGATGCTAAGATTGTAAAACTACTGAGTGATTTTCAGGAATTGTATTCGGAAATATATGATAACAGTTACGAATTTAAATGGAGCAGCCTGGATAAAGAAAAGACAACTGTTGAATTTGAAGACAATGATCCCGAAAAAACATTAAACACAAACGCCTATATCGATAAAATATGGAAGCTGTTGGCTGTTTTCAAAGAATTAAATTCAGTTACCAACGGCTCTTATAAGAGTTATCTTAAAGACATTGTCTCTGTTAATTTAAAAAAATATGCACAGCAGCTCTTTGATTTTAAAGGAGAATATGATACGCTGCTGGTGCAGACATTACCAAGCCTAGATATTGAAGCAGGAACTGCATTTGGAGACGTCACCCGAAATCTGACAAATGATGAAAAAACGCTTGTCAATAACACCTCTTTTGATACCATAATATGGGGAAGTTTAGCTATGGCTGATTCTTACAAAGACAAGCTGAACATAAAGTTAATTGATCAGGATGGCAATGAAATAAAAGACGGAGCAAACAGCTTGAAAATTATTAACATTCCTATTATTCAGGCTGAATTAGATAAAATACTGTCAAATGTTGTTCAGACGATGAATTCGGTATTGAGTGCAATTTCAAATTATATTCTGGAAGAAGAAAAGAAGCTGATCACCCAGCTGCCGTTATTCAAACAAATTACCGATAAATTATCCCAATTTATGAATACCGTTCCGCCTTCCGGAGCTATTGCAGGAATTTATGCTCAGACTGATGCTACCCGCGGAGTATGGAAAGCTCCAGCCAATGTAAGTATAAACGGAATCGTTGGATTAACGGATGATATTAACGACAAAGATCAGGAAGATATGAATATTCATGAAACCGGAAAATCCATCAATGCGATCCGAAAATTTACAGGAAGAGGAACTCTGGTCTGGGGTGCGAGAACGCTGGCCGGAAACAGCAATGACTGGCGTTATATCAATGTGAGAAGATTAGCCAATATGATTGAAGAATCAGCGAAAAAAGCCTGTATGCAGTTTGTGTTTGAGCCCAATGTTGCTCAAACCTGGGTTAATGTAAAGGGAATGATCGAGAACTACCTGACCACTCTCTGGAATGATGGTGCTTTAGCCGGAGCAAAACCGGAGCACGCTTTCTTTGTAGCAGTTGGATTAAACCAAACAATGTCTGCACAGGATATCCTTGAAGGCAGAATGATCGTAAAAATAGGATATGCCCCTTCAAGACCTGCAGAATTTATCATTTTGGAATTCAAACAGATACAGCAAAAATCTTAATTATTAATTCTAAAACTATACAACATGACAAGTACAGATTTTCCGCTACCAAAGTTTCACTTCAGTGTAGAATGGGGCGGCTGTAAAATAGCTTTTACAGAAGTATCCGGACTCAATAAAGAAATGGATATTATAGAACACCGGGTAGGATCAAGTCCTGAATTCTTTAAAAAGAAAATGCCGGGAATGCTTAAGCTCAGTAATATTACGCTTAAAAGAGGAATATTCGCAGGAGATAATGAATTTTATGACTGGTACAATACTGTTGCATTAAATACCGTGGAACGCCGTAACATCACTATTTCTTTATTAAATGAAAACCACGAGCCTAAAGTCGTATGGAAAGTAAAAGATTGTTTTATCGTTTCCTTAAAATGTACAGATATGAAATCTGATGCCAATGAAGCAGCCATAGACTCTGTAGAAATTGCCAATCACGGATTTACAATGGAGCACCTATAAATCTAAACATTATGTCTGACAGCAATCCCATTCCCGGTTTTTACTTTTCCGTCATCTTTGAATTATTGCCGCAATTCAGTATTGATACAAAATTTCAAAGTGTAAACGGATTGAAGGTTACGATGGAAACGGAGCCTTATACCGAGGGCGGACAAAATAAATTCAAACACAGCTTGCCGCTGCGTTCAGGATATCAGGATCTGGTTCTGAAAAGAGGATTAACTTCGGATATGTCTGGCTTATCCATGTGGTGTAATCAGGCATTGGAGGATTTTGTTTTTTATCCCGCCAACCTGGTTGTTTCCTTATTGAATGAAAAAGGAAATCCTCTGAAAGTATGGTATGTATCCCATGCCATCCCGTTGAGCTATGAATTCAGTGATTTTGATGCAGAACAGAATAAAATTGTGATTGAAACCATTACACTGAAATATAATTTTTTTAAAGAACTGCCGGTTCCAGGCTTTTAATACTTGAAAAATGGCTATTCAGATTAAAGAATTACACATCAAAGTGAAGATTGAAGAAGAGCCGGTAAATTCTACCCGTTCTGAGCAGACAGATCCTCTGAAGATGCAGGAACTGAAATCGCAGCTCATTAAAGAGTGTACCCGTGAAGTACTGGAAAAACTTAAAGAAAAAAAAGAAAGATGATACAGGCAGCATTGGGTATTATAGACAAAATGCGGATCGAAGTTTACGAGGATAATAAATATACCACCCCCAAAAAAACCATTTTCGTACAGCTCAATCCGGAGAAATATACCCGCAAAAACAATGTTACATTCTCCGAAGATCAGCCGATGGGAGCTTCAGCCAATAATCTCAGCTTCAGCAAAAGCCAGAGCGAAGAAGTGACTTTCGATTTTATTTTCGACAGTTCGGGTGTTGTACCGCCGGGAAAGATAAAAGACGGCAAAGGAGAGATGTCGTTACTGGATAAAGCAGGAGATGTTCTGGATGCACTTACCCCCGCCATTGTAAATCCTTTTGCAGAGGTAAAATCGGTGGAGGAGCATGTGGAAGCATTTAAAAATCTTACCATCGGATATAACGGAAAAACTCATCAGACCGCTTATTTGCAGCTTCTTTGGGGAGCATTCAAACTCCAGTGCCGCATGAAGAGCATGGATATAGAATATACGCTTTTCAGAAAAGACGGACGGCCCATCAGAGCTAAAGTTAAATGTGTTTTTAAGGCAACAGCAACACATCAGATCATGGTTGCAGAGCAAAATAAAACATCTCCGGATCTTACCCATCTTAAAACGGTGAGTATGAATGACAAACTGGTGCTTATGGCAGAAAATATCTATGAAAATCCTTCATATTATGTGGATGTAGCTCAGGTCAATAAGCTGTTAAGCTTCAGAAAAATAGAAACCGGGCAAAACATTTCGTTTCCGCCTATTAAATAAAATGATATGCCAGTTCAACCTTATATACCGACTGATGATCTGCTAAAACTGGAATTTTTAACAGATGGGAAAAATAACGGCCTTGACACGCTATTGAAAGATGCACAGGTGACCTTTGAACTGAATAAAATCCCTTTTGCCAAATTTACTTTTATAGCTCCAAATCCTGATGTAGAAGCTCCAGCTGGATCACCCACAGATCAGCTTAAAAAAGGACAGAAAATAGAAGTGAAAGTAACGGTGAATAAAAAACCTGAGACCCTGTTCAAAGGATTTATTAAGTCTGTTGAACGAAAAATCAGCGAAAGTGGAACTACCATAAAATTAGAATGTAAAGACGAGGCTTATCAACTGACTGAACCTTCTGAAAAACCAGATAACAGTACCGAAACTTTCAAAACAAAATTAGACGAATTTTTAAGTCAGGCCAATGTTGCCAATAAACTTCAGTCAAAAGGGCAAAGCTGGGAAAATGAAAAGATCACCCGTAATCTGCATACCCTTCCCTGGGATTATCTTGTAGGATTTCTAGATTCAGTTGGTCTGATGGTGAATGTAAGAAACGGGGAATTCAATGCTTTGGATATTTTAGAACCTGCTTCCGAAGAAAAGTATTGTGCAGAAAACGGAATCAATGTATTCTCATTTTCGTGCAGGGAAGATGAGACTAAAAAACTGAGCAAGGTGTCAATCGGCTATTGGGATCTTTCTTCTCAGGCTATGGAAAAAATTGAAACAGAACAGGAGGCTGAAAAAAATATAAAGACCCTTACCCTTAATGAAAGCCGGCTTTTAACCGCTACAGTGACAAGAATAGCAGATACATTTCTTAAAAAAAGCAGCCATACGGTAATTCAGGGTGAGCTTTTAACTTTCGGAAATCTGGAGGCTAAAGCAGGAGATTTCCTGAGCTGTAGTAAGGTGAATAAAGAAATTGATAAAAAGAAGTTGCTGATTAGCAAAGAGCACCACACCTTTGAAAATGGCAGCTGGAAAACCGAATATACTTTCGGAATAGAAACAGAACAGTCTTTTATTGAAACGAACTTTCCCTCTGTTCCGGCTCAACAGGCACAAACCGGGCAAGTCAATTCAGTAAGCGGATTACAGATTGGCGTTGTGACTCAGATTGAAGAAGATCCTGATAGGCAGTTCAGAATAAAAGTAAGAATACCCACACTCTCCGAAAAAGGAGAGGGGATCTGGGCAAGATTAGCCAGTGTATTTTCAGGAAAGAAAATGGGAAGTTTTTTAATTCCCGATGTAAATGATGAGGTTATTGTAGGATGCCTGGGAGATAATCCGGATACCCCTGTAATTCTGGGAAGTCTTTACAGCTTAAAGATTGAAATGCCGTTTCCCATTCAGAAAGAAAACTACATAAAAGGTCTGGTCACCAAAGAAGGGACTACCATACAGCTGGACGATGATAAAAAATCTATCGAACTCAGTACAAAAAAAGGGAACAAACTCCTGATCAGCGATGATAAAAAAGGCTTTGTATTGGAAGACCAGAATGGAAATAAGATCCTGATGAATGCCGACGGAATCACATTAGACAGCAGCAAAGACATCATTCTTAAAGCAAAAATGGATTTCAAAATGGATTCGGCAAAAGCGGCGCTTTCTGCGTCTGCCACAATGGATGTAAAAGGAGGAATCATAAAACTCAATTAATATGCCCGCAGCAGCAAGAACCAGTGACATGCATGTATGTCCGATGACTACAGGAACAGTGCCCCATGTTGGGGGACCCATTTTACCGGGAGGAAATTCTACTGTATTAATCGGAGGAATGCCCGCTTCGGTAGTAGGAGACAGTTGTGTTTGTACAGGGCCGCCAGATACCATCGTAAAAGGTTCGGCAACTGTACTTATTGGTGGAGTTCCCGCCGCAAGAATGGGAGATTCTACCGCACACGGAGGAACCATTGTTTTAGGCTGTCCCACAGTAATTATAGGAGATTAAAAAAAATAAGCATGAAAACAGATGACTTTTTGGGAAAAGGATGGGGATTTCCTCCGGCTTTTAATAGCATCACAGGAACGGTTGAAACGGTTTCCGGTGAAAAAGATATTCAGGAAAGTCTGCAGATTTTACTGAGCACACAGCTTACAGAAAGGATAATGCGGTCAGACTTTGGCTGCGATCTCACACCGCTTCTGTTTGAAAATGTAACCGTAACGCTCCTCACAAAAATTAAAGGCATTATTGAACATGCCATTCTGAAATATGAGCCAAGAATAGATTTGAATGATATTTATTTTGGTTCAGAAACCAATGCTACACAGGGGATAATCAGAATTGAAGTTGAATACACCATCCGCGCTACCAACTCAAGACTTAATTATGTGTTCCCGTACTATCTGGAAGAAGGAACTTTTATAAAAATCTGATGCCATGGAAAACTGTTCTTCAAAAATATCAATCCATCAGGGAATGGGAACAACCCAAAATGCAAGGTTTTTAGCAGCCTTACAGCCCTCTTATTTTCTTCTGGACGAAAGAGAAGAAATAGACTATGTGGTATTGGCTCAGAAAATGTCTCACTACCTCAGTTATTTCAATGAATCCGATTCCCAAAACGAACAAAGTGACTGGTCACCGTTTTTTGCTGTTGAATCTACCGCGGTTTTAGCACAGATATTCAAATGGAATATAGAGGACTATGAGAAAAAATATGAAAATGAAAAAAAATCCATTGCATTAATCAATGATGATAAAGAACAGAAAAAACGGATCCTGAACATTTTTGAAAAAATCCAGGATGATTTTATCCGTCTTACCGATAAAGTAAACAGGATAGATGACCGCATCTCAATAAAAGAATTTTTAGTAAGCTCTAAAATAAATATCGAAAAGCAGCTGAATGAGATCCTTTTAAGAATCACAGAAGCAGGTTCAATACTTACCTTACTGCAGAGTTATCGGCTCGATAAAAATATTCAGCAGCTTTTCGGCTTGCTGCTGTACTGGAAAAACAGCACCGGAGAGGCCTTTGCACAGCAATTGGAAAATTACCCTTCCCATACACCGCATTATGCCTTATTTCTGGCCTTTTTAAAGCTTCTGGGCATTGCAAAAAAACACCTGAATGACTTTACCAAAAGACATCTGGACTTCTATTACAAAGATATTTTAAAGCTGCTTCCACAAAAGGCACAGCCTGATTTTGTTCATTTGCTGATAGAGCCTGCTGCCGATAAAGAAGCTTTCCTCTTAGCAAAGAATACCATTTTTTCAGCAGGGAAAAATTCGCAGGGAAAAAATAAATTTTATGCTTCTACTTCAGATCAGGTGATTAATGCTGTGAAAATTAAATATTTCCTAAGTCATCATCTTGTTCAGAATACCTGGAAAAAGGCAGATTTGCTTCCCTTAAACGCGGCTAACATTCCATTCTCAGCTTTTCCATCTTCCTCAGAAAAAACCGAAATCGGCCTTCTTCTGGCAAGCCCGTTATTCTATATGAAAGGCGGAACAAGAACCATTATTTTAAAATTTAACCCTCATAGCTTAGATCCCAATTCATTCGACTTCTGGATCACTGGCGAAAAAAAATGGATAGAAATTACTAAGGAAAATAAAGAATTAACTGAGGATGAATACATTAAGCTTACTATTCCTGCTTCAGAAAAAGCGATTGTTCCGTTTAATAAAGAAATTCATACAGGAGAAGCTGTAGCCACATCACACCCGGTTCTGAAAATAATTCCCATAAATAATACCGAAAAAATTGACTGTAAAACACTTGAAATAGGAATCAGCGTAAGCGGGCTTAAAAATTTAATTGTTGCCACCGATACAGGAGTTGTAGATATTAATAAACCTTTCAGGCCTTTTGGAGATTTTCCCAAAAACGGAAACGGCTTCATTATCGGATGCAACGAATTTTTCATGAAAAAAAGAGCCGCTGCCCGGTTTTCAATAGAATCGGATGCGCTGTCATCTGCTTTGTCTATTGGCTCCGTTACCTATACTTTATTTAACTCAAGTTTACTTAACACTAATTTACTTAATACCAATATCCAGACTTTTAATAAAATATCAGCCATTCAGCCGTTCGCAGATACCAATATGCAGGCATCATTTAACTATTCCGGCATTCAGGCAGCTGATTTTGTCAACTCTATGTATATCTCCCTCATCCATCATTCTAAATTATTGGTAATGAAAAATGGGCAGTTTGTTAAAAGTGATCAGACCAATTTCAATTCCATTTATACCAACAACAGTCCCGTAAGTGAATATTCAGAAGATACGGTTCCTGATAAAGAAAGTATTTCGGGATATATAAGAATTCAGCTGGATGATACTAAATATGAAGGTGAAAAATTTATGCAGGATTATATAGCGGCTGCGAAATTACCCAATCCTGTTTTGCCGGCAGTACCTGTTATTCAGTCGCTGAACATGGATTATTCAGTCACCGAAACATATAGTTTCAGCCCTTCAGATGATCATCTTAATGTATTGGAATATTATCATCTTTTACCTTTTGGCTATGAAAAATTAAACCCAAAATCTTCCTTATCCTTTATCCCTGATTTACCGGGCCAGGGAGAAATCTATATCGGATTTGAAAATGCACAGCCAGGAAACGGATTGAGCCTTCTTTTTCAAATGGCGGAAGGAACAGCTAACCCAAGAAAAGAACCCGCAGGAATATCGTGGGCATACCTATCAGAAAATCAATGGAAATCAATAAATTCACACGATATAGGAGATGAGACTCTTGGGCTTTTGCAATCCGGAATTATTAATCTCACCATTCCTGAGTTTGACAATACAAAAACAGTTGTGTTACCAGGCCATCTTTTCTGGCTGCGGATTTCAGTCAGTGAACTAGACAGAATCTGTCATTTTGCAGGCATACACGAACAGGCCTTAAAAGCCGTTTTATTTGATTTTGAAAATAATGGAAGCGGTTTTCTTGAAATAACTCCGAAAGAAACCATTTCAAAACTCTATCAGCCTGATTCTTCCGTGAAAAAAGTAAAACAGCCATATCCTTCTTTTGGAGGAAAAAGGCAGGAAGAAGACAACCAGCTCTATCAACGAAGCAGTGAAAGGCTGCGACATAAACAACGGTCTATTACTTCCTGGGATTACGAAAGGCTTATTTTACAGGAATTTCCGGAAGTATACAGAGTAAAATGCCTGAATCATTACCGATATGATTCCAAAAGTGTTTCCAATGTTTCTGCAGGATATGTAACACTGATTCCCGTTGCCAAATCACCCGGTTCATCCACCGTTTGGGAATGGAAGCCATTACTGAGCCTAAGCACTTTACAGCGCATTAAAAACAGGATTACAGAATGGTGTTCCCCTCATGTGCGGTTATCTGTAAAACCTCCCATTTTAGAAAAAATACAGATCAGCTGTAACGTAAAATACAAAGACATTCCGGGTGCAGATACCCGTTTGTATGCCAAAATGCTGGCAGAAACAGTTAACCGCTATATCAGTCCGTGGGCGTACAGTGATCTTGATATAGATTTCGCAAAGAAAATAGAATTGTCTTCATTGATTCAGTTGATTGATAAACAGTCCTTCGTAGACTATATTATTGATTTTAAGGTCAATCAGCTTATTCTGGATGATGAAGAAAATACAGTAATAAAAAGACTCGAAGAAGTAAAGGAAATTGCTCCTCAGACAGACTATACTTTGTTCATTCCGAATGATTCCCACGAAATTAAAGAACTCCAAAAGAACTGCTAACCATGAATCCCGAATATTACATACCGTCAGAAAGAGTGCTGAAACCTTCACAGGATTATGATTTTCTGCGAAAAGAAGGATTAAAGCATATCGAAAAGCTGGGAAATACTTTCTGGACAGATTATAACGCGCATGATCCGGGAATCACCATTCTGGAGGTGCTTTCTTATGTGATCACAGAATTAGGATACAGAACAGATTTTGATATGAAAGATCTTCTGACCAGCTCCGGTGGGCAAATCCTGAACGGATCGTTTTTTACCGCAAGAGAAATAATGACCAATGCGGCATTAACGGAACTGGACTACAGAAAGCTCCTGATTGATATTGAAGGAGTTGCCAATGCCTGGTATCTGGCCTCACGAAAAGAAACCGATACATTGGGATATCATCTGCCTCATCCGGCGGAGCAAAAAGTATATATCAATGTTTTATCAGATAAATTAAGCTTTGAATCCAAGGATAAAAACAATAAATCGCTGGAGCAGCTGTCTGTAAGAGGTTTAAATAAAATCATAGTGGAGCTGGATGAAGATCTGGTTCTCGGAGATCTCAATACCACAGAACTTAAGTTTGCATTTTTAAGTTCCTCACGCTGGGTGCAGGTCAACATTACCCCTGATTTTTCTTCATGGAATGATCCTAAAGCATTCCTCCTGAGCAAAATGGATAAACCCTTCAAAATAAAAAATAAAAAAGTAGAAATAAAAAATAATACTGTCGTTGTTACTGTTGAAAGAACAACCCAGATCAATGATATTTTAAAATTTACGATAGAACCTTTTGATCTGAATGAACTTCAGTTGGTAAAGGACCATTTCAGTACAGAAAAGCCAATTTGTGAGTTCATTACTTTGATGAAAGACAAAAAAACAACCGTTGACAGAACTTTTAGAAATATTCAGCAAAAACTACATCAAAACCGAAATCTTACAGAAGATTTCCTGTGTGTTGAAACCATCAAAAGTGTTGAAATAAGCTTCTGCGTTGATGTGGAACTGGAAGCTGAAACAAATGCCGTAGAAGCAATGGCTCAGATCCAGATGGCGATTGAAAAGATCCTCAATCCTCCGGTTCGTTTTTACACGCTTTCACAATTAATGGAGCAGGGATTATCTTCCACTGAAATATTTTTAGGTCCCAAATTAGAACACGGTTTTCTTAATGATGATGAACTTCGGAAAGCCCGGCTTCCGGGAAGTATTCATGCTTCGGACATTATTGCTGCTATCATGGAAATTAAAGGTATAGCCTCTGTGGAAAACCTTCTGATGACTGCTTATAATTCTTTGGGACAGCCGATTACCGGAAGTATGAACCAAAAATGGTGTCTTCATCTGTCCGGAGAAGAGAAACCTTTATTTTCTGCCGGAAAATCAAAAATACTGCTGTTTCAGAAAAATATTCCTTTTCTCTTATCCGAAAACAGTCAGATGATGGTTGACCAGAAAGTACAGCAGCTTAAAGCCCAGATCAGAAATTACAAACTCTATTCTGTTCAGAGCGATTTGCCTGTACCCAAAGGACAGTTTTACCAATTGAATGAATATTACAGCATTCAGGAAGAATTTCCGGTGAATTACGGCTTGGGAGCTAACGAAATTTCAGATAAAGCTCCCGAAAAAAGAAAAGCTCAGGTGAAACAGCTAAAGGCATATCTCCATTTTTACGATCAGCTGCTGGCAGATTTTTTCAGCCAGCTGTATCAGGCGAAGAACATTTTAGGGACAGATCCCATATCATATACTTATTTCCCGAATTATCTGGATAAAAACCCGAAAACAGGAAAAGATTTCTATGCAAAAGAAGTGTACAGAACCGATTTTAAAAACGCGTTATTAAACGGAGAATCTGAGTTTGATATATCCCTGGAAGAATCACAAACGGTTTTTAATGACAGACGAAACCGGGCTTTAGATCATTTGATGGCACGTTTCAGTGAAAGCTTTAATGACTATGTATTTATGATGTACAAAGTAAGTCAGGATTCTGGAGGAATGGGAGAAATGTCTTTTCAGCCTCATGACCTGATTCAGGATAAAGAAGCATTCTTAAAAAATTATGCAGAAATAAGCTCCGAAAGAGGGCTGGGAATCGATTATCTCAATGCGAAAATTAATGGCGATGAGTTTAATTATCAGGACTTTTGGAAAGGCGACCACAGAGGAGGTTATGAAAAAAGGACAGCAAGATTACTGGGAATTAATAATCTCGGATTAAGAGATATTGCTACAGAAGATGAGGTTCAGACCCAATGGACACTACCTGTGAAAATTGATCAGAAGTCAGTAGTCTGTGAAATTGTTAAGCCTTCAGTAGATTTAGAAGAAAAATGGAAATGGACACAGCAGAATTTATTGAATACAGAGGTTTATTTCATTGATAAACGAACGTATACTGTTACGAATAAAATCACCAAAAAGAAAGAAAAAGAAGACCGCTTTTTCATCTATTTAGGCAATGATCCTAAAAAAATAGCGACCATAGATAAAACCTTCAAAAGCTATGACGAAGCCTCAAAATTTTTGTATCAGTTGATTCAGGCTCTGAATGAAGCCTATGAAAACTTCTACTGCCTGGAGCATATTTTACTCAGACCTTTTCCACCATTTAATCATGACGAAGAAGATCTACTGTCCGTCTGCTTAAAAGATGACTGTAAAGACGAAGCTAATAACGATCCCTATTCCTTCAAAGCAACCATCGTTTTGCCGGGATATTTGTCGAGATTTAAAAATATGACTTTCAGAAGATATGCAGAACAGATTTTCCGCCAGGAAGCTCCCGCTCATGTTTTATTGAAAATTTGCTGGGTAGGATATGAGGATATGCTGAATTTCCAGAAAGCGTATAAGAACTGGATAGAAAACTACAGACATTTCAGGCTTAAATACTGCAGTAAAACCTTAATTAAAAAAGACTTTTTCATTTTTAGCCAGCATCATAAAGAGCTGATAAAAAGACTCAGTGAGCTCAACACCATTTATCCCGAAGGAAATTTATATGACTGTAAGCTCAGCGAAACCACCAACCCGATTGTATTAGGTAACACCTCATTAGGAACTCTTTAAAATTTACTATCATGAAAACTCAAAATCCTTCCAAATATCCTGTTTTTGAAGCCGACCAGGTTTTAAGCCAGAAACACCTGAATCGCGCTATAAGTTACCTTGAAGAACAAGACCGGCTTACCCGGGTCGGAGGCATTGGTATTGGCATTGTCTGTGGTTTGGAAATTTCGCAGCCACAGCCCAATCAGATCACCATAAGCTGCGGTACAGCCATTACTTCCTTAGGGTATCAGATCAATTGGGAAGAAAAAACTTTCAGCTATTATCATCCCGTAGAACTATCTGCTGATTTTTTAGCACCTAAATTTATTGATGGAGAATATCTGGATCTTACCTTACCTCATGCCCAGAAATATGAACCGTTAAAAAATTCCATAGAGCTTTTACCTACCAATACACTGGAAGTAGACAGGATAACCATTCCTGATCAATTCTTCAAAGATAAAATAGTCATTCTCCTTCTGGAAACCTCACTGATTGACGAGAAGAATTGTGTGACAACAAACTGTGATGATAAGGGAAAAAGAATAGAATTTAAAATAAGACCATTACTGGTTTCAGTGAATCAGTTAAACGCTTATCTGTTTCCGGAATATCCGGGAGCTGTGAATCTGGAGAAAATTTCACTGCCGAGATATAATGTTCCTTATAGTCCGCTGGTAACAGGTTCCGATGTTTTAAATGAATTTAAAAAGAATCTGTCTGACTCCGTAATCAGCAGTATTTCAGATAAAATAAGTCTGGCTTACAAAAAATACCAGTCAATAATCAGCAATATCGTTGATTTTAATATCCTGGATAATCCTAAAACCACTCTGGAAACGACTATTAATGCCCATAAAAACAGTATCAATGTTCAGTATTTATGGGATTGGATATCAGATATTGCTTCTGCCTACAATGAAATCATAGCATTTAATGAGCAGAACCCGTCCCTGTGTTGTGTGGATGAAATCCTGTTTCCTTTCCATGTCGTATTAGGACAGGTAAATAGTAATAATCCGAATTACAGAACTCCGTTTTTCTCAACCCAAAATACGTCTTTAAAAAACAATCGGAAAAGAAAAGAGCTGTCCCTGTTGTTTGAAAGGCTGGTTCATCTGATCAGATTCTGGAAAATACAGAATAACGGTATTAAAGTGACGCCTTCTGTTTACGGAGATATTCCGCTTTCCAAAAAATCAATTCCCTATTATTATGACCATATTTTAGAACTCAACAGAAAATGGAGTCCTGGAAAAACAATTAAAAATAAAAATAAAGAAATTCTTTCCTATCATTCGGAAACTACCAATTATACCCATTTGGATACGGTGAAAAAACCTTTGCTTTATGATCTTGAAAAGTTTAATTTTTTCAATATTGAAGGGCATCTGGGCAGAAAATATACCGAGGTGGCGGAAGAACTGAATATTCTGAAGAACAGCTACAGCCTTCCCTTTAAAATCACGGCTTTGAATGCTACGGATTTTACAGGGAAAATACTGGACATCTCAAAATTTGAAGGGAGATGGGATGATCTGGAGACCGATTATGATCTGGCCAGAAAAAGATTATATAATATCACAGAATTTGTGGTTAACTGGATTACGAATAATAAAGTAACCCTGGTAAAGCAAAAATTATTGGCGGCAGAAAGCATTGATAACTTAAAAAGCATTTTAAGCCAGATTAAAAACCTGCTGCCGAATGATTTAAAAGATTTCCTTCCCAATTTTGTTAGCTTTAATCAGGTTTTCAAACAGCTGAACCAGACTTTCCTCATTCACAGATGGTGTATTCAGTTTACAAAACCTACTTTATCAACGGCAGCCGAAGATCTGATTGACAGATTTGATGATATTAATGAACTCTTCTTAGAAGATCCGTTTGCCGTAATTTATGAGGAAGCCCAAATCCGATGGCAGAAGATTTACAAAGATATTTTCTTCTCTACTTTTATTCAGAAGCATCCGGGAATAGAGCATAAAGCCGGCGTTACCAAAGGCGGAACCTTTATCCTTGTCTATGTAGATTCCACCATTTTTAAAGCGGTAAAACCAATCCTGCCTTACACTCAGCTGCTGACTTTGCTCACCAGCTATCAGGAGAATTTTACACAGGTTCCGGTAAGTATAAAACAGGAAATTAAAGCGAGCATCAATTTTAAAGATTATACCACCCAGATTATTGCTCCACCCATAGAAGAGCTCGATAAATGCAAACAAGAAACCGAAAACATCAAAGCCAATATCCTGAAACTGGCGGACCTTAATATGTCTCCGGCCTACACCAAAGAGATGAAGACTTATTTATTGAAAAATCTGTCTCATGCCATACAGTTTCAGGTAGGTACCTCTTCAGATATTCCCAATCAGCAATTGGTGATCGCAGATTTTTTCCTTCCTTATCTCTGCTGTGGAGAAGGCAGTGCCATTGAGATTAAAATTGAAAAAACCGAACCTCTATCTATTGCATTGAAGACATTACAATACTGCAACACAGACGATAAAGAATATGAAATTATCATAAAAGGAAAATCTGGCGGAACTTTTTCAGGCACGGCAAAAGGAGCGGTAGTTCAGAAAAGTGATAAATACTTTTTAAAGCCTGGCCACACTTCCATCAAAAAAGAAGGAAAATATACCTTACAATATGAAAGTGAAGGGGAACTGAGCAACACCTTAGAAATTGAAATTTCTGAACCTAAAAATATAACCAATTGGAATGCAGTAAGAAATTCTCAGAATGCAGCAGCTTTTGAACTGATCAATGCAGACCAGAAGGATAAAAAGCAATATGAGATTGATTTTGGAGATCAGTCAGACAAAATAACGACCGATAAAAAAGTAGTGGCACACACTTTCCCGTTCAACGAAAAAGTGAAAATGTTTACCGTAAATATTAAACAGCTGGGCGGAATCTGCCCAAATACACAACAAATCATCGTGAAAGTCGGAGATTTTAATTACCCTGATTTTAATGATAAAGATTTTGATACTCAACAATAATAATCACAACTAAAAACAAAGATCATGGCAACAAGAGCGCAGGTAGAAGCAAAAATAGCAGGAATTACCGATGGAGGAAACAACACCGCAGCAGAAGTACGGGCTGTACTTACTGATTTATTGAATTATACAGAAAATAATCTGGAGGGTTTTGAAATAGCTCCGGATACAATAATAGATACTAAAACTTCACGATATTTTTATTCATTTAAGGGAGTGAAAAATTATTCATGTAGTTTATATTTTATTTTTCATAAAGTTCGGGAAGGTGAAGGAAACCAGATTAAAATTGAATTAACAGAAGAAGAGTATAATTTACTTTCAGGTTTTATACCTCTTTATATGTATTCAGGAAAAGAGAAAAGATATGATCTCTTAGTTTTTAAAGTTCCAATTGTTGTATTTGAAAAAATTGACGAAACTCCCTTTACAATTGCCCTGACTATTGAAACTGATAAAATCAAAAGATATTTTGTTGTCATAGGTCTGTCACTGAATGACAATAATGCATTCGTTTCAACATCTATCGCTTTAAATTATAAAGAAAATACGATTATAAATGATATGTATTTAAATACTAAAAATAAAAAAGATGCTACCAGGGTTGCCAATGAGGGTGAAAATATACTCGATGCTTTTATTAAAAAATAATTTTAAATACTATGCACCTTCTTCAAAAACATACAATAGATATTCAATGCAGCTCTTTATCATTAGGAAAAGAGGTCCAAAATACTTTATCTGATGTGTTGGAGAAAGATTTTTATCCGAAACTGGAACTCATTTTAAGCCGGTATTCAATAGAAAATTACGAATGGGAAATAGAGTGTTTATCAGTAGATCTTCCGGTAATTTCCCCAAAAGACTGGGAAAAAGAACTTGTAGCCCAGACTTTATCCCGGATTGAAGAATATCTCAAAGATCATTTCCCCGTTTTGGAATTGAATGCATCAGAAGAAAAATTAGAAAACTTCGGATGGGAATCACAGGGAAAATATGCTGAGACGCTATTTTTTGATTATTTAAAAACAGGAATGATCAGAGAAAATTCATACTCGAAAAATATAGATGAAATTGTTGAGGCAGTTGAAATTTCCAAAGAATTTATTAGAAAAATCATTGAACTTTTCTTTGAAAACAGAAATACAATCATCAGGTATTATTTTAACACGAACGATTCTTTTAAACAGAGAATAAGCACTGAAATTTCAAAGTATTCAATGACTGAGTCTTTAATCATTTTTTTTAGTTCACCATTGAAATTTTCTTCAGTAGAAGAGCTTCAGGCCTGGATTGAAAGCTTGGAATTATTTTCTGAAACCCCGAAGAAAAAAGACTTTCCGTCCAATGAGCGGGAGAGTGCTGAAAGTTATAAAAAATCAGATCAAAAGGATCCGGAAGAAAATAAGAAAAATAAAGAAGAACGAATTGACAACCAGCATGAAAAATTACAAAATAAAGGCTTGAAAAAAGAACAGAATAAAAATCAAAATTCCGGTACACAGAAAAGTACTGGTAATGTTGATAAGGAAAACAAAGCAGCTGTTCGTGATGTTTTAATCAATAAAGAGCCAGGAACCGGTAAACTGGTTTTACCGTCTTCCGGCATCTATATAGACAATGCCGGACTGGTTATTCTGCATCCGTTTCTTCCCAATCTTTTTCAAAAACTGAATTTGTGTGAAGAAGAAGTCTGGAAGAATAAACAAAGCCAGCACAAAGCCGTTTTATTAACCCAATATTTAGTTACGGGGCAGGAAGTTTTCTTTGAAAATGAACTGGTTTTAAACAAATTGATGTGCGGTTTTCCCATAGAAATCGTGGTCAATACAAAACAAAAGATCAGCAGGAAAGAGAAAGAAATCTGTAAAGATTTATTATCCGCTGTTATTGAGCATTGGAATGTACTGAAAGGTACATCAACAGAAGCGCTCAGAGAAACTTTTTTACAGAGAGCCGGAAAGCTGTCGGTATCAGAAACTCATTCTGCAGAGCTTTGGGTAGAAGAAAAAGGAGTAGATATTTTATTAGACAGCTTACCATGGGGAACAGGGATGATCCGGACCCCCTGGATGGAAGAATTTCTGATGGTTTACTGGAATTCCTAGCCAGCAGTGAAAATGGAATGAGAAAACGAAAATAACCTGAAAATCAATTGAGATGGAACAAGCTGAAAAACAGAAACAGACAGGCCCGAAAACTCAGAACAGCAAGAAAAATTCTTTTTTTGCCAAGAAAAGCTCACCCTTAAAAATTGCTTCTAAAAATGATCCTAAGGAAAAAGAAGCAGATTCTGTTTTGAGTTCACTCGAAAAAAATAATTCTCATTTATTTTCATCCCATAATGAAAGCCGGATCAACAGGAAAATCAAAGACGAAACCAAAGATGAAAATGATGACTTTGATGCTCCTGAATTAGTAGAAGACGTTTTGCAGGAATCAGGCAGTAATTTACCTGATGAAGCCATACGTTATGTTGGACGGTATTTTTCTTATCATTGGTCAGATATAAAAATCCATACCGACAGAAAAGCGAATATAGCAGCAGAAAGCATCAATGCGAGGGCATTTACCTATAAAAATCATATTGTTTTTAATGTTGGAGAATTTAATATGAATACCGTTCAGGGAAAGAAAATTCTTCTCCATGAAATCATCCATGTCATTCAGAATCATTCTGCAAACAATAAGATTTACAGATACACTATTGAAAAAAATGAAGACGGAACCGTGAAAGAAGCGCCGGCAGGAGAGTTGATCAACATTAATGTAACAGACTTTGATCTGCCAAGAGACAAAGGCAATGTAAAAGATAAATATGATGCCTATGTCGGACAGCTTTTTTCGGTGGTTGATTTAAGCAATGCCAATAATAAAAGAACATTTCATGATACAAGACGCCAAGACCTGGTGAATAAATGGAAAACTAAAGTGACCTGGGATAATATAGACGCCACCCAGCTTGATAAAGATCAGAAGAAATTGTATTATTCTGTAAAAGCTTCTTTAGATCAGAAAGACATCAACGATGGAGCTGAAATTTATAAAAAATGGACAAACAATATCGATCATATTATTGAATTACAGCTAGCGGGAAGTGATGGTATAGACAATCTGCAGATTTTGCCCAGTGATCCTAACCAGAAATCCGGGAGGGCAATTAATGAAACAATCGGAAAGATTACTGAAGAATTTAAAAGTGCTAAACCCGCCAATTATTATAAAACATCAACCCAGCAGCTGAAAGTCAACATTCAGTCGGTTGCTTTTACAGGAACCGCTTTTCCGGATATCAACGGGATAGAATTTCCTCTGGAAACTAAGCTGCAGGCCCTGAAAGGGAAGAAAGAGATTAAAAAAGGCAAATTACAGTTTAAAGCAGGAGCCAATCCTGCCGATGCAGAGGTAGAAGATGAAAAGCTTAAACAGGATAAATTTGACGAACTGACACCTTCTACGATTAACAAGAGTTTTGCAAGGTTTATTCCTCTTATTCTTATTAAAAATATAGGTAAAAAAGGAAAAGAATTTGAAAGCAATTTTAACCCTCAGACGGGAACCCGGAAACTGCCTATTGAGATGCAGAGCAATTTAGAAAATTTTAATTTAAAGGCAGATGCAGAAAATAATTTAAAATTTTCACCCGCAGAAAAAAAGACTAGTGCGATTAAATTTTATTACCCCTATTTAAGCCCCGGTAAAATCACTTCATTAAAAGAAACCAATGGAGAAATTTCCGGAACAGCGAAAATATTCCCTACCGTTAAATTTATCAAAGAGCTGGATATTTATTTCTCTAAAGATGAGTTTAAAATAGCCAAAGACATCAAAATTACATCTCCCATCAAAGGCTTAAAGGTTACAGAGTCTAATATTTCATTGAACCTTTTCCCCGATTTTCAGGTTCAGGGAAGCATTTCATTTGCGGTAGGTAACGAGAAAAAGCCTCTTATGAAAGGAAAAATAGATGCCGGGGTAGATACTTCAGGATTTTTTGCCAAAGGAGATGGCGAGTTTTTTATCCCCAATGTAGACGAAGCCAAAACAAAAATTGAATATAAAAAAATAGATAACAAATATTCTTTGCTGGCCAGTGTCAATGCAAAAATAACCTCAAAAAACAATAAATTCTTAAAAGGAGGAAACATTGAAGCCACTTACAGAGACGGAAAAGTGGAAGCCACAGGAAATATAGATTTAGATATTCCGCGTACTAAAAATACAAACATAAAAGTACAGTATGCCAATAATAACTGGTTAATCAAAGGAAAAACAACAATTTCTGTTCCTAAAATAAATGATGTAACCTTAGATATTCTTTATGATTTAAATAAAAATAAACTTACCGGAACCGGAGAGTCAGGCTTTACATACAAATCATTTAAAGGGCATATTAAAATAAAATATGATGACGGAAAAATTTCAGGAGATGGAACCCTGGATGTCACTAAAGGAAAAATAAAAGGAAATGCCAAAGTAAAACTAAGCCCCAACGGTAACCTTTCAGGAGAAGGAAATATTACGGTACAGCTGAAAAAAGATATTGAAGGAACAGCCGGAATTATTTTTGATGAAAACGGCAAATTTACGGTAAAAGGAAAGATCAAAGTACTGAAACCTTACACTTTATTTACCGGTAAAAAATTCGAAAAAACACTGTTGAATCAAGCGAAAAGCTTTCCATTACCAGGAGTTTCAGCAGGACCTATCGGCATACAGTTAGAAATAAAACTCGTTTCCATGTTCAAAGCGGGAATAGGCCCAGCAGAACTCAGAAACATTGAAGTGGAAGCCCAGTTTAATCCTTTTGAAGATGATAAAAATCCGTCCTTTAAATTTTCTACTACTTTGAATATTACTGCATTTGCAGAACTCTCAGCTTCTATTCAAGCGAGTATTGTGCTTGATGCGCTTATTGCTAACCTTAAAGGGGGGATAAGACTAACAGGAATTATGAGGCTGAATGCCGGGGTGAATTCAACACTAACGTTGGAGTATGCTAACGGAATATTTGTTGTAAATTCCAATCTGGCTGCCCTTTTAGCCCTAATTTTACTCTTGAATATAGAAGGGGTTGTAGAAGCTAATGTAGCAGGAGGCTACCTTGGGCACTGGGAAAAAAGCTGGCTGCTTAAACAGTTTTCTTACTCACCTCCGGGTCTCAATGTTGGAGTAAGCCTGCCCATCAGGTATGCTTCAAATGAACCGTTCAAATATCCGTCTATTAATGATTTTAAGATCATCGAACCTAAACTGGATTCAGAAAGCATGACCAAAGATACGGTAGGTAAAACAGGAGATGAAAAAAAGAAATAGTCTTGAATCCTGTATAATATAATGCTGGAAACTCACCAACAAACAACAAAAAAATGCCTTTTAAAATATTAAAATCCTATATTATTCAACAGCTTCTTTCTTTGGAAGACGCTCAGGAAGAATATGATTTCGGGAACTCATTTTCAGATGTTTTGCAAAGAGAGATCATGCATGAAGAAGCTGTGATCCTATTAATCGCATTGGTTCCTCACATATTGCCCCATTTTTTTGATGACATCATTAAAGAAGTTCATCCGGAAGGAGGGGAATTTCCCGAATTGGGAGGAATACGCTTAGAAAACCATAGAGGAATGATGCCAACAGGAGAAACAGTACAATATATTTTAGCGAATGATAATATTGAACAGCGTTTAAGAATTCAGCAGTTTTTTGAAACTTCTCATTGGTTTTTCAAAGATCAGATCCTTGCCTTGGATTTTGTAAAAGAAGGTGAGCCTTTAATGAGTGGAAGACTTATTTTAAAACCTGAAATAGTCCATTTATTATTATACGGTGAAAAATTAAAACCTAAATTCAGTCCGGATTTTCCTGCGAAAGAGGTGTTTACTTCCTTAGAATGGGAAGATCTTGTAGTTAGTCCTTCAATACAGGATCAGATTCAGCAGATGAGACTCTGGGTAAAACATCATCAGATATTGAAAGAAAGCTGGGGAATGGGTAAGCATATTCTTCCGGGATACAGAGCTTTGTTTTACGGGCCTTCCGGAACAGGGAAAACATTAACGGCTGCTTTATTGGGAAAAGAATTCGGCAGGGAAGTTTACCGGGTAGATTTGTCGCAGATTGTTTCAAAATATATTGGAGAAACAGAGAAAAATCTGGAAAAAATATTTACACAGGCAGAAAATAAAAACTGGATTTTAATTTTTGATGAAGCAGATGCGCTCTTTGGAAAACGTACCCAGACCAAATCTTCCAATGACCGGTATGCCAATCAGGAGGTGAGCTACCTGCTCCAGAGAGTGGAAAACTTTAACGGATTAATCATTCTCACCACCAATTTTAAAAATAACATAGATGATGCTTTTCTCAGAAGATTTAACTGCTTAATTCAATACAGCAGACCCGATATAGAAGAAAGAGCCTTATTATGGAGAAAAATCATCCCGTCATATATTCCTTTGGAAGACCCGGATATAGTATATAAAATTGCAGAAAAGTATGAATTAACGGGTGCTCAGATCGTTTCTGCCATTGCTTATGCTTGCCTGCAAGCCATTGATCAGAATGATTCAGTTCTTAAAAATGTATTCCTGGTAAAAGGGATTGAAATTGAATTTCAAAAAGTAGAAAAAACATTTAATCATTTATCCGATTAAGGCGATGACTTCCCACAATTTATTCTTTCACGTCATCATCTTTTTGGTCAACCATGTTTTTAATAATATTTTTCAGCCTCTGGAAAGTAAATGACCCCAGAAGCAGGAGAACCCCCAGGATGATAAAAGCTATAATTCTCGATACATTGTCCATTTCCCAGACATCATGACCGTAAAGTTTTAAAATCATGATTCCAATGAGAGTAAAACCGATTTTATTGTATTCGGAACTATTTCTTCTCAGACCGGTGTAAATGAAAATACAGGCAAGAATAGTCCAGATAATGGGAAGATAGAGCATGCTGAAATGTTCTTGTGCTTCATAGGAACGGGAAAGATCCCGCACAGTTCCCAAAATATAGATGTGATACAATCCGCAGCTTACTGCAATAACGAGAGTGGCCGAAATAACCCAGTAAGACAGTTTTGTTTTATAGAAACCTGTTTCAGGAGCAGCATTTCGGTAGATATAAATCAAGGGGATCCAATGCAGGAAATGGATCAGATAAAACCCGTAAGTAAGTTTCTTTTGCAAAACCGCAGTTACTACCGCCGACATAGAGAAAGAAGCTTGGGCAGCCAAAAGAAAAAGAAACAGATAGATCATTCCGGTCTGAATATCCTTGTCAATATCCAGTTTTTTTCTGAATAACAATAAGACGAAAATATAATAAATGCTGAACAGAAGCCCGGTGCTGGTAATCGCAGCCCATGGCATATCAGACATGTGATAAGTGATTTCGAGAAGAAGGGCAATATAGATAATACCATAACTGGTCAGTGCAAAAACATTTTCGAAAAAAGGGTCAGCCTGTTTTCCTTCCTGGCGGGTATTTTTTAGCAGAAACAGATTGATGATGGTTGAGGCAACAGTGACAAGACTCGTCAGAAATACCGGATTGAAAACAATGCTCATCGTACTGTTATTAAAGTAGGCTGACCAGGTCGTGATCTGCGCGATAATCACCAAAGGAAACAGAATATAAAAGCAGGTTTTGAAAATTCTGTGCCCAGTTTTTTTCCAGATAAAAAGCAGTAAAGTGGCTTCTATGGCCCAAACACTGGTGATAAGATGTGTTTTAAATTGAACAGCAATGGCCAGAGTGATGAGACTGATCGTAATTCCTGCAAAAACAGAATAAGCAGTACCAAAGCTTTTCTTTCCATATTCCCTGAAAAGCAAAATACCATTTAAAAGAGCAAAAACAATCGGGAAAATAATAGCAGGTTCATAGTGTAACTCATTAAAAATATAGATGAGACCCGTAAGACTGGAAAAGTTAATTAAAACAAGCATCAGTATTCCGGACACCGCCAGCGTATTTTTCTTAAGATATTCCTGAAGGGCAAAAATGTAAAAAATAATATAGCTGATCATATAAAAGACAATGCTCAACAGCTCAGGATGATCAGTAGTCCAATAAAAAAGATAGATACTGGTGAAAATATAAGCTGTCCATCCTACACTTTTCCAGTGCTTAAGAAAAACCACAGCAAGCATTCCTGTATTCAAAAGACTGAGATACGTAAAAAGGAAAGGGTAGTTGCTCTGGCCTGTACTGATCATTAAAGGAGCGGAAAAACCGCCAATCATTGAAAAAATAATTAGTATTTCGCTGTTATAGCGATAGGAAAGCAGAATAGACAGCAGGGTGATCAGTGAGGTGATGATAAATGCCGTATTCTGTGAAAAGAGATGGTATTCCCTGAAAGCAATCGTTGTTGTGAAATAGAGAACAGCAATTCCCCCACCCGTAATGATGGAAGCAAAAACAGCGTAGTTCTTTTTGAGTAAATGGCCGGTGAGCATTATTCCTGCACCTGCACCAAATCCGATAAGAGTTCTTGCAGTCTCTCCAATCCAATTCTTGTCAATAGCATATTTTACAAAATAACCAATACCAAGAACCAGAGTGAAAATTCCGAGAATCGTCAGGATATTTTGTTTAAAAAAATCAAAAACAGGAGCAGTCCAGTCTTTTCTCGGAAGGGAAGGAGTTTCTTCTGTTTTAATTTCTTGTAATTCCGTATTTTTGGGCGTTTCATATTCCCTGACCTGAGGAGTTTCGGTCGTGACATTCTGTTTCTGAGTATCAGCGGCTGGCTGGGATGGTTTACCAAGTCTGGAACTCAGCTCACGAACCTCATTCTCCAGTTTTTTAATTCTGGAACTCAGGCTGACAAAAATAGAAATGCCGGCGATAATGATTATAGTCAGGAGAACTGTTTCACTCATCGTTTAGTTTTTATCAGATATAAAGGTAATGTTTATGATCCTGATACCAAAAATTAATCCATCACTGTGGACGTGATGGATTAACCGTGTTGAGTAATTAAATTGTATGTTGATTAATTTGATACTTTATAGATATAAAAGTTGCCGACACTTGTTCCTAATACGTTGGCACTCACGAAACCTGATCCTGTAATGCCAAAGGAAACTCTATCGTTGGCTTGGAAGCTGTAAAGAGATGACACTTCGGCTTCAGAAATGGTCAAACTGAGTACAAGCGGAATAGTTATACCATTGAATGTACGGTTGTCTATAAGAGTGGCAACACCACTTCTTGTTCTCAGGATTCCAATTCCCGGACCTGTGGTGCCAAGGACTTCAGCCTGTACTCCAGCTCCGTAACGAAATGAAAATCCCACCTGATAAACCCCTGTTGAAGGAATGACATAGGAGTAATCCGTATCAGAGAATAAGGTACCGCTACCTATATTTCTTTCTGCAGCTAAGAAGTTGATTACCTTGAAATCTGTAGGGAAAATCTGTAAACTCAGAAGACTGAACCCTGTGGTTTTTTTTGCTGCAAATACAGTTGGGTTGGAAATAGAGTTAAAAAGGACTTGCGGGTCAACTTTGGATACCTGGGCACTTCCCTGGTTAAGAGCAAGAATGTCGTAGCCGGGTAGAGTAGCGGATGCGGGAATATCCCTTACTTTTACAGTTCCGTTAACATCTAATGTGGCAGAGGGAGTAGCTGTGTTTATCCCAACTTGGGAATATACGCTGATAGCAGTTAACGCTAAAGCTAAGCTGTAAATTTTAGTTTTCATGAGCAAATTTTTTTAATTAGTTTTCATTTTTACATAGAGTGAAAAATGCACTATGTTTTGTGATATATTTAAAGGTATGCTAAATATACTATTAATTTTTTAAACATATATTTATATATTGTTAAAATTTTACACATAAAATAGTTATTTATTTCTATTCAAAAATAAAAATCTCTGTATCTTAAGGATAATCAGAGGTTAGTTTATGATAACTGGAATAATGGAAAGTGGAGTAATTTCATTGTTTTGTGATAAAATAATGCGGATATAAGGACAATGACCTTGCTTTATAGATAGATAAAGGTGAAAAAATCATATGAAAATTCCCCAAAAATGATACTTCCGGGCCCGAATTGTGCCAAAATCAAAAAAAAACACTGCCGGAAGGCAGTGTTGATGGAGTAATTAAGGTGTATTTTTAGCTCTCTAAAAGGTATTCATTATAACTTCCAAGGAAATCAACTTGAGCGTTGATAGATTGAAGCTCCAGAAGAATATTCTCATGTAGAATACTGTTCCACCGGCCTTCTACATTAATAAAGAAAAAGTAATTACCGAGCCCTGTTTTTAACGTTCGGGATTCAATCTTGCTGAGGTTCATTTTTCGCCAGGCAAAAACAGAAAGAACCTGATGAAGTCCTCCCGGATGATCTTCAGGCAGATTGATCAGCATACCGGATTTCTCTCCAAGAATTTGTAATCTGTCATTTTGATAGTTGTTCTCTTGTTTGGAGATCACAATAAACCGGGTATGATTCTGTTCAAAATCCTGAATATTTCTGTTAATGATTTTCAGTCCGTATAAATTGGCTGCAAACTGATTGGCTACAGCTGCAATCCTTAGATCTTTATTTTCGGAAACATATTTTGCCGCCGCCGCTGTAGAAGAAAAATCCTGCCGCGTCACATCTTTATAATAGGTATCCAGAAAATGAAAGCTCTGGGCCAAAGCCTGTGGGTGGGAATGGATCTTTTCTAGATTCTCTATGCTGTTCTCCGGATGAATCATCAGGTGGTGGGCAATAGGCATTACCGCTTCTGCTTCTATTTTAATGGAAGGTGTTTTATATAAATAATCCAGCGTCATGGAAACAGTTCCTTCAATAGAGTTTTCCAATGGTACAACAGCTTTTGAAACTTCTCCCTGGTCTACCGCTCTAAAACAGTCTAAAATATTAGCCTGCGGAAGTAATTCTTCATCCGGGAAAAGCTGTGTGGCTGCAAGCTGTGTAAAACTTGCATGAGGCCCCAAAAATGCAATCTTCATATTAATATATAAGGTATAATTAAAAATACAAATGCAAAGGTGCAAATTAATTTCAGAAAAGAGTTCAATGTTGAATAGGTAAATTTAAATGTAAGACCAGGATGATATACCTTTTTTCAATATTGTAATTATCCTGATCTTCCTTGATCTGTAAATTATTTCCAATTGGCCTCAATCAATTCCATTAAAGCATCCGGACACTTGATGATTTTATTTGTTTTTGCATCCAGAAAGAAAAGAGTAGTGGAGGCTTCTGTGATTTTTATCATCTCTTCATTGTAAATTTCATACTCAAATTCAATTCTTACCCCGGGAATTTTTTTTACATAAGTATGAATTTCTAATTTTTGATCATACAAAGCTGGTCTCAAATACTTAATTTTGTACTCTGAAACAGGAAGCCAAATTCCTTGGTTTTCAATTTCATCGTATGACATTCCTATGCTTCGGAAGAGTTCTACCCTTCCAATTTCAAAGTACTGCGCATAGTTGCCGTAGTAGACATATTTCATAGGGTCTGTTTCTCCGTAACGTACTCGTATTGAGTGTGTTGTGTGTATCATTTTTAGTAATAAATTATACATACAAATATATTTTTAAATAATCAATACCCGCAATATTTTTTTTTAAAAAGAAAAAATTGGACCTTTGTCTTCCTTCTAAAAACAGTACTAACAAAGAATTAATCGGGGCAGAATA